>JAOTYD010000014.1 GCA_029862005.1 Gammaproteobacteria bacterium
CGGCTGGTCGGCATCCGGAAGCAAGCCCATGGAAAAATTGAAAGAATATATCAAGGATCAAATCTGGATACTTGAATATCCAGTCAGGTTTGCGGGCATGGATATATTTGGGCGCACAACGATTATCCGATTAGAAAATGGAGATTTAATCGTTCATGATCCATGCAAAATTGATGACGCTACCAAACGAGAAATTGACGAAATAGGGAAGGTAAAATACATCATTGCACCTGGCTCTTATCATTATTTATTCGTTACGGACTTCCAGAAGCAATACCCAGACGCAGAAACGTTTATATGTCCCGGATTAGAGAGAAAGCGGCCGGATATTAATTTCGATTGGATTCTTGGAAACAAGCCCGACCACAGATGGGAAGACGCAATTGAACAAGTCCTGGTGCAGGGAACCAAAATTATCTGGGAGGTGGCCTTTTACCATAAATCCTCCAGGACACTTATTCTCGTTGATTTACTAGAAAATATCGGAGACGACTATGGGCACGAAGCGGGGCTTTTGCTTCAGTTCTGGTGGAAGGCGATATTGAGAATGTGGAACAACCCAAAACCCGCCCCCGAATATCAAATGGGTTGGGGGAAAAAAGAAGTAGTCAAAATCGCGCTCGAAAAAATTCTTAGCTGGGATGCGAAAAGGGTGATTATTGCGCATGGAGAAAATATTGAAGAACAGGTAAACGAAACGCTTGCTAAAGCATGGAAGCGGGTACTGAATGACTAACAGAAGAATACATTCAGACAAAGTGCCTGCTTAGCCAGAGATTGAGTAAGAGCAGAGTGTCTTAATTGGTTCGTTTCTCGTCGCCCATCGAATTCCAACATGCATCAATACGGATTAGTAACTCCTAGATAACTGATGCAGGTCAACATTGCCGATGTTCCAGCATGGTTTAATTAAGTTTTTCGGCCAGCATTAACCGTATAAGCAAGGCGCGTTGTCCGTCGTGGCGCCAATGAAGAAAGGAGCTTCACCATGACGCAGCCCATCCAGCGACTGGCTCACCTGCAGACTGGAACCGTTGATCTTCACGTGCAGCACGTGGAGGGCAGTCCCTGGAATGCACTGTTGTGGATCTTCTTCGGTCGTGAGCGCATCGAGGGGCTACCGCTCAGCGTCTTCGTCATCGAGCACCGCGACGCGCTCATCCTAATCGATGCGGGCATATCGCCGCGAGCTGTGACCGACCCCGAGTTTTGGCCTGATCCGGTCACGCGCGTCATCATGAACAATATTTTCCGCTTCCACGTCGAGCCCGAGGATGCGCTCGGGAAGCAGCTGAGTCGCGCCGGTTACGTGCCGGAACACGTCGACAAAGCCATCATCACGCATCTTCACTTTGATCATGTCGGCGGAATCGCGGATATTCCTGGAGCAGAGCTCATTACCTCCAGAGAAGCATGGGAACACATGCTCGGTCCTCACCCGGAGCGAGAGGGCGTGCTGCGTCGCGACATCGAGATCCCGGGCGCGAAGTGGCGACAGATCGAATACGGTCCAATCGAAGACGCCACGCTGCAACCGTTCACCCACGGGCACGATCTCCTGGGCGAGGGCTCGATCGTGCTGCTGCCGACCCCGGGACACCTCGATGGATCCTTGTCGGTATTCCTGCGCGTCGATCCACCCATCCTCTTTGCTGCAGATCTCTGCTACCGCACCGATCTCCTCCTCAATGAACAGTTCCCCGGTACCGGGGAGCACGATTTACTCGCAGAGAGCTGGGCCAGGGTACGCGAACTAAAAGCGCATTTGCCCGATCTTCTTATCGTGCCGAGTCACGAAGAAGCCGCGGTGGCTCGGCTTCTGGCGCATCCCTTGGCCACCGGGGGACGATGACGATCCGGCAGCAAAGGCTATGTCCTGGACGATGCCCCCGCCATCGTCAAGGAACGGTCCGCATAAGTAGGGGAGACGAATACGATGTCCCTAATCTCAATACTGCTCTAAAGCATAAATTGGATAAGTTACGGGTACTATCGACAGACATGCGAATGTATAAAGGGAAGGGTGCCGTTAAATGACAACTAAGCAATCAGCAAACGAGTTCGATGTCATTGTCATTGGCTCAGGTATGGGTGGAATGACGACGGCCACTGCACTTTCCCGGCTTAAGCATAAAGTCCTGCTGCTAGAGCAAGCGCAGAAGATTGGCGGGCTAACTCATACTTTCAGTCGCGAAGGTTTTACTTGGGATGTCGGTCTCCACTATTGCGGCACATTCGGTCATGACCAATTTGGGGGCCAGATCCTTGACTGGCTCAGCGGCGGAACAATCGATTTTCAGTCGGTTGGCACCATCTATGACACGCTGCACTTCCCGGACGATTTCGAGATCTCTGTAGGGCGCCCGGCTGAAGCCTACAAGATGGAGCTTAAGGACCGTTTTCCCGATAATGCTTCCGAAATAGATGCTTACTTCGAGGCGTTGCTGTCTGCGGAGGAAGCCGGACATATGATTGGTGCCCACAGAGCGATGCCCGAACCATTTCGTTCTGCCCATCAATGGTGGAATAAGAGGAAGATCCAGCGCTGGTGCGGTCGTACCACCGGTGAGGTCATCGATGAGCTCATCAGCAACCCGAAGCTTGCCGCTGTGTTATCGGCACAGTGGGGCACCTATGGTGGCAAACCAAAGGAAGCGAGTTTTGCCGTTCATGGCACCATCATGGGCCACTATCTCGAAGGCGCCGCCTATCCCGTCGGGGGTGCCAGCGCCATCGCAAAGGGGCTTGTTCCGGTGATCGAGGCAGCGGGTGGCAGTGCACAGGCTGGAACACCGGTTAGTGAGATATTGATAGAAGATGGCAAAGCGTTTGGTGTGCGTACTAAGTCCGGTGAAGAATTCTATGCTCCCGCTATCGTTTCGGCGATTGGCGCAAGAGAAACCGTGAAACGCCTGCTTCCGCAGGAAGTTAGCCAGCAGGACTGGGCCCGTGAAATAACTACCTTCAAGCCTTCGATCTGTCACTACGATCTCTTTCTTGGCTTCGAGGGAGACATTACCAAACATGGAGCCTCGCGCTCGAACCACTGGTTTTACGAGAGCTGGGACACCAGTGATGCTATCTGGGCAGGAGCGGGTGAGGATCCAATCCAGATGATGTTCGTGTCGTTTGGGTCTCTCAAGAATCCTGCTCATGACCCGGGGCCGACGAACAGGCACACTGGCGATATGTTGGTGTGGGCCGATTGGTCATCGGTGGCGGAATTTGCAAGTGGAGGTGCTGACGAACGTCCCGAAGAGTGGAAGGCATTCAAGCAGGCTATAGAGTCCAGAATGATGGACTTTTTCAAGGAGAAGTTCCCAAGTTTGGCGCCGCTTATCACCTACCATGAGCTTGGTACGCCGCTTGCCACTGCTGAATTTACCCGCCACGAGAAGGGCGGGTTCTATGGCGTCGAAACGTCCCCGCGCCGCATGTTGTCAGAAGCGCTTAACGCTCGCACGCCTGTTCCTGGTCTATTTCTGTCAGGCCAGGACGTTATGAGCCCGGGAATCGCCGGAGCGCTTTCGGGTGGCATTTTCGGCGCTGCGGCAATTGATCCGCGCGTATTTCAGAAACTCAATTAAGGGATGGGATCGAAATGACATACAAGCAAATCTTACCTCTCCACAATCTGAATTTTCAGATGAATCGCGTCCTAACTCATGGCGAAGAAGCCTGCCGTGAGGAGGAGTTATTGGAGATTGCGCCGAAACTTCAGGAGTTTGATCCGATAGCCTGGTTTGAGCAGTGGAACATGTTGGCGCAAAGAGCTGAAAGTGATGGCCGGTTGATGCACGCCGCTTACTACCACCGAATGTCCGAATTCTTCCTGTCGAACGGCCTACACGAGAAAGATGAAGCCTACGAGAATTTCTCCCGATGCTTTTATGCGGCTACGGAGGGCGAGAATCTGGAATTGTTCGATATTCCGTACTTGGGATACGAGTTACCGGCAATCAGACTAAAGGCCGAGGAAGAAAAGGGGGTAGTTCTCCTGCACGGCGGATTCGATTCATTCATCGAGGAATTCTACCTGTACCTTCGAGAATATCCCGCGGCCGGGTATACGGTCATCATTTTTGAGGGCCCTGGGCAGGGTCGCCCACTGCGAGACGGCCTGAAAATGACCCATGAGTGGGAGAAACCGGTAGCGGCGGTGATTGACTATTTCGAAATGAACAACGTCACGCTGATCGGGGTTAGCCTGGGCGGTTACCTCGCCCTTCGCGCTGCGGCATATGAGCCTCGGATTCAGCGCGTGGTTGCCTGGGACATCATTTGGGATGCACTCCAGGGCTTTAATCGCGACAAGCCCGAGAGCTTTATCCAGTTGATCCTCAACGGTGAGAGAGATACGGTCAATGCACTGGCAGCCCAGGCCAGGCAGCAAAACGATATGGTTGACTGGATGCTCACGCACGGCATGCACGTGACAGGGACGGAGACGCCATTTGATCATCTCTACGAATTCACAAAGTACCAAACCAGGGACTTGTCACCGTTGATCAATCAGGACGTGCTGCTATTAGCCGGTGAAAACGATCATTTTGTCCCCGTGGAATTCTTTGAGCTTCAAAAAGCCGCCCTGACGTCGGCTCGATCGGTTCGGGGCCGAATCTTTACTGCCGAGGAAGGGGGGGACCAGCACTGTCAGGTTGGGCGGATAGATTTGGCAACAGACGAGATACTGGATTGGTTGGACAGTCTCAACAAGATCGAGGAGCGTCGCGGAGCTTCGAACCAGGCCGTGTAAACGTCTGTCATTGGGAATTGACGCTTAGTTGAGAAAGTTCGACTCACAGATCCACGTTCGGTGGATTGCGTGCGCGTTGGCGCTGTTCAGAATTAAACACCTAGCAGCACTTATGTAAGATGGATATCGAAAACGGAAACTAATTACTGCTGGAGGTACACGCATGTTATACGCACTTGATCGAAGCGAACTGCAGCAACTTCGCAACGTCAACTGGACTGCAGAATTCACGGGTGCTGAAGTGCTCGCTGCTGTATTTCGGACTGACCCAAGTGTTCTGGCGCAAATACTGCCACGCCCGTTACGTCCACCGGCTAATCCTCTTGCGCTCACGTTCGTAGCGCACTACCCCCAGACCAGTTTTGGTACTGTCTACAACGAGGCCGCGTTGTTCGTTCAAGCCGAGTACCGCGGCCGCTCAGGGATGTATTGTCTGTCGATGCCCGTCGATGATGACATGGCGATGGCTGGGGGACGCGAAGTCTTCGGTTACCCAAAGAAGATGGCTGAATCGATCTCACTGGAAACGGTGGGTTCCAAAGTTATCGGAAGCGCTGTGCGTAAAGGGACCGAGATTCTTCGTATCGAGGTTGAGCCTAAAACAGCGGAGGGGATTGAAAGGCTCGCAATGACCGGCGTACTTGATCCAAATGGAGCACGGTCGTTTGAGGTAACCGCCTATATGTTCAAGTATTTCACGGCACCCAACATGCGTGGCTTTGACTATCTCCCTCGGCTAGTGGCGGAGCCCATTGTGCTACGTCCACGCCCCGATGTGCTATTCGGGGATGGGACTGTCACTCTAACTTCTTCGCCATTTGATCCATTGGGGGAGGTGCCAGTGGTTGAAATGGTCACCTGTGCCTATGGCTTACATGACAATACCATGTTACCGGGCAAGGTTGTCGGCCGGGTTTGGAATCCCATTGCCTTCGCCAAGCACGCCTTCTTCAAGGTTGATGTGGTGCCGGTGAAGCTCGGCTATGTGGAGACCTCTGAAGAGACGGGAGCAAGAGGATGAGCACACTGGGCAAGCTATTCAAAGTGATGGCCGCACGGATGCCGCGCGTTCGCGGCTTCGGGAGCAGGTTCTACTTCGGCCATCCGTTTTTGGACGCTTGGTTCGCTTGGTTCCCGCTGAACCAGATTCTGTACGACGGCGCCGCCGTGGGGGAGATCTACAACGTGGCCTCGCGGATCGATGAGCGGAAGGGTGCAAGTTGGATTGTCGAGTGGACCAAAGAGGCCGAACGGGTCTCCGCGTATGCGGAGACGCTCTGGAGTGCCAGGCATGCTTTCAGCGCCGCCAATACATTCCTGAGAGCCTACACCTACTACCGAACCGCCCACCTCGCCACCGATCCGATCAACTATTCCGAGGAGCTAAACGCCACCTACGAGGGGCTTTCCCGCTGCTACGCTCGTTTCGTCGAGCTGTCGGATGTCCAAGCCGAGTCCATCGAGATCCCGTTGCGGTCCGACGGCCCCGGAGATGCCCAGCACGTGCGTGGATGGTTCTTTCACACGGCAACATCCACCGACGAGACTCCGAAGCCGACGCTGCTATGGCTCAGCGGCGCCGAAAGCATCGCGGAAGACGTCTACTGGTGGTGCGGCGCCGAGGGCATCCGCCGAGGGTTCAACGTCCTCGCCGCGGACCTGCCAGGCGACACGGCCACGTTGATCAAGAATCCGAACGTTATGATTGAGGGGGCGGGAGACCGCGGCTTGCTTTCCGTCGTCGACTACGCGTTGGCTCGACCGGACGTTGATTCCAAACTGCTCTACGTCTACGGCATCAGCATGGGCGGGTACAGGGCGGGCCGGCTGGCGCAAATCGACCATCGGACCGCGGGCATCATCGCCAACGCGCCAATGCTGAACGCCTCCGGTGTACTCGCCGCGGTCAAAGACATCCACAAGAAGCCGGGGGAAGCACATGGATGGGCCTACCGGATGTTTTGGCAGTACGGCGTCGATCCCAAGCAGCATCTGAAGACCGCCTTGGAGGAGCTCGTGGATGGGGTATGGGGCCGATTCGTGGTCGATCCGTCTCAGATCTCGGTTCCGTTCCTCACCATGGCCGGCGAAAACGAGCTGGGTCACGAGGGAATACGCCAGGCCAAGGCGTTCCACGAAGGAAGTCGCAGCCGAGCGAAGGAACTTCGCATCACCACGGCCGCCGAAGGAGCCGGGGCGCATTGCCAGTTGGACAACTTCCCTCTTGCTCGGCAGATCGTTTTCGATTGGATCGAGGACCGGATGCGCGAAGGGGAACGATGACAATCCGTGAGAGTCGACTTCGGGTCGAACTCGGAAGCTCATTTTCCCATGACGAGGGTCAGCTTTCTCCAAAGGAGACGCTGAATCGCAGGTGCCGAGCTTCTCAGTTCGGCCAGGAACGGACACTCAGTAGAACCGCAATAAAAGAGCTATCGACCTAGAAGCCGTACAGAACCGTTGCTTTTTACATAGGCCTCAAAATTCAACTCGCTCCACCCAGATTTCTTGCTTCAAATTGTCAATTATTGAGTATCCAAATACCCAGGCACCGACTTCATCCGCAAGCATACCACCGGTAAAAACCTTTATATCCATTTGCAGCTGTACGTATGCGTCAAGCTCACGATCACTATCCAGACGGACGATGTAGGATGGCCGGTTCTCGCTTGGACTTCTCCCAAGTAGATAGACACTTTTGGCATTGGGTGCATCGAACGTCTCGAATAGCACCTTAAGATGCTCGGCCGCTGGGTGTAAGTAGGTGGAGCGGTTGCGTTTACCGGACCGATATTCATCAAAAGAGTAGCCAGAAACCTCTGATAAGCGCTTACCTGAATTGTTCTTTACAAGAACGCCATAACCGTCACCCACGGACTTGATCACATCCATGTTCCGGCCAGCAAACGAGTTACTCTTCTCCACCCTGGTTTCGTTGCCATGCTCGATCCCGTGCAGTCGCTGGTGGTCGGCAAATTCTTGCATGGCTGCCCTCGCATTTTCGGTTTTACTCAGTTTTTCAATACCGGACCAGATAAAACTCCGGTCTAGGCCTGTGAAGGCCTCTGAAACGGCGCCATCACGACCAAGATGCATGATACGTTTTTCAAAGTTGACACCGGGTGTCAGGGTCACCCCATTGATCGAATATTCCTCTGCAATAAAATTGGTCTTTATGGCCTCACCGGACTTGCGCCGCACTAACATCACAAGACCCGTACCACCGTCACTGGTTCGAAACCACGACTGCGGATAGATGATGTCTCCCTCTGAGTGAATCTCTCCATTTTTTACTAGGTCGCCATCTGTTGATATTGTAGCCCAGGCCGTTCCGGATTCGGGCGATGAGCTTAGGATCGACGAAAAATAAAGCAAATGGCCGGCCCCCGTGGTAATGCGTAGATCATTCTCACCCGGGGTCCTGCTAGCTACCCACGGCAATTTTGGTAGGTCTGCAGAGTTTTTTAGCTTCCTGTCCGACACGGACCATGTTTGCAGAACAGAATCATTGTCACCCTTGTTGTGACGGTTCTCGACAACCAGTTCATTAGAAGCCGGGCTCAGGCGGCCGACGATCATCCGTTCCTTTGGCAAGACGGCAACCAGATGTTGCACCACGCTTCCTGCTTTATCGGCTTCGATCACATAAATTCGAACGCGGGCATCTTCGCGTCCATACTGCTGTGGTGATGGACGGGTTACGTAGAGAATGCGGGCCTTGTCTTTGTACTTGTCAAAATCCTGAATCTCGGCCCGATACATGTCCTCATCACGTGCAACATATAGGCCCTTCAATGTGCTGCCTGTCGGGGGCTTCTGCAGCACTGCCGGTATCGGCATGACTTTTTCCGGCACGCGATTTTTCTCAAGTTTGGCACGCTCTGCGCGTTTGGCCTCAAGCTCTTCGCGCTGCTTCTCCCGCAACGCCTCGCGATCTTTTTTCTTCTGAGCGGCCACGGCTTCTTGCTCTTCTGCAGATCGCGTTGGCAACAGTTGCTCGAAGCCTTCCATCATTTTTTCGAGCGTCGCCGTATCGAGAAAACCACAGGATTGGAGCACGCTATCACGCATCTGCTTCGCAATATTAACTTTCTGATCAGAGTATTTCCCAGATTCGATTCGGGCATCGATATCCTTGATCGCGTCATTGCATTCCGATTCGGAAACTGCCGCGACATTACCAGCGATACCAATTACCAGCAAAAGCGAAATAATTCGGAGGATGAATTTGCACATGATTTTTCTTCTTTATTTAGGCTTGGGTACACATTATCTTTTAAAATTATCAAGGCCACAAATCTTGGAATAATAAAATCGATTTGAGCTTGTAGCTTACATCCTCATTTAATGTGGATTTTTATTAGAGTCTCAAATGGGTCGGAAGCCGACGCTTTTCAATAATTTCCGTGCGCCTGCTTTCAGAGAAAAATCTTATTGTCCGCCTCCAATATTTCCAGGGTTCAATCCCGAGTTCCTAATCCGCGTCAGTTTCGGGAACCTTAACCCGGAGTAGCAACAGGAATCCGGCGGCAAACAGGATTAACAGCGACAATATCGCGAGTCGCGGGCTACCGGTCAGCACGCCAAGCCAACCCATCATGATCGGCCCGATGACTGCCGCTGATTTGCCCACCATGTTGTAAAAACCAAACAATTCGGCTGCCTGACTTGCCGGAATCAGGCGCGCGAACAGCGAACGGCTCAGCGCCTGCACCCCACCCTGTACCAGGCCGATGATGGCTGCGAGCAGGTAAAACTCCCACACCGATTGCATCATTGAACCCCAGACCGTAACCAGCGCGTAAACCGTAATACCGAACAAAATGCCGTTACGCGCACCGATGGAATGCGACATCCGGCCGTAGAGGTAGGTTGCTGGAAATCCGACAAATTGGGTAATCAACAACGCCACGATCAGTTGCCTGGATTCGAAGCCAATCGAAATGCCGTAATCCACCGCCATGCGGATCACGGTAGCGACCCCATCGATGTACAACCAGTATGCGAGTAAAAGCATCGCTGCCTGACGCAATGCATGCAGTTCCCGCAGCGTTAGTAGTACTCGGCCTATCGCTGCGCGCAGCGATGCACTGGCCGCTTCAGGCGCGTGGTGTTGTTCCTTGACGAAAACCAGAAGCGGAATCGAAAATAACGCCCACCACAATGCGACCAGCACAAACGAGATCCTGACTGCGGCGACCTCATCGGCAATCCCGAACCAGGCAGGTTGCCGCGTTAACATCACGCACAACGCAAACAGCAGGCCGCCGCCGAGATACCCCAGCGCGAAACCGAGAGCTGACACGCGATCTGTATCTCGGCCGCTGTCACCACTGACCGTCAACAACAATGCATCGTAAAATATGTTGGCGCCGGTAAAGCCGAGCAATGCCAGCAAGTAAAGCACTACCGCCAATTGCCAGGCACCCTGGGCTGCGAGACTCAGAGCTGCGGTCATGACGATACCGAGGCTCGCCATCACCAGTAAAAATCCTTTGCGCCGTCCTAGATGATCTGCGATCGCGCCGAGCAGTGGCGCCAGCACGACGATGACCAGACTGGCCGCCGAATTGATTGCACCGAGCCAGAACGTCGACTCGGTCGGCGCCAGCGACGACGCCCAGTACTGTTTAAAAAACAGCGGAAAAAATCCGGCGATCACAACCGTGGCGAAGGCCGAATTGGCCCAGTCGTAAAACGCCCAGGCAAGTTGGCTGGATGGGTGCGCTTGCAATACGCCTTTGATGTTCCAAACCACGCTTTAGGAGATATTCGTTGCCAGAATTGATGAGTTCGAATTTAGGTGACAGTATACCTATTTCAGCCGATAAACCGCCGCTGAAAATATTTCTGTTAGTGGTAGCTAATGGCCGTGGTTTCAACCGCTCTTTGGGGTACATTGGTTAAATCGTTCTGTGGACGTTTCAAAGTTTAACGCTTTCCCAGGTCTTTCGTTGGCCAGGAACAGAAATTGGCGGGTTATTTTGGTCCAGTTGAGTTGCATCAATACGCCAAATCGAGATCCAGGTATAGTAAATTTTAACTAACTGGCATCAAGAGGAAGCCTGTCATGTTTAACAAAATACTATGTTCCATCGACGGATCAGACCATTCCAACAAAGCGCTCGATCTCGCGATTGACCTGGCTAAAAAGTATGGTGCTCCACTTGTTATATTGCACGTACCTCATCGTTCCGGGAATATCGATGCTCTGCAACGATTTGCCGAAATCGAGGGTCTGGCCGAACATGTCAACACGGAGATAAAACGCCTGCAATCAATGGAACCCGGGCTAAACCTGGCTACGGGATCGGCCTTCCAGGATACTGGGATATCATCCCGTTTACTGGTTGAAATAGGCCAGCATATTATTGATGGGGCAAAGGGTCGTGCTGAGCAAAATGGGCTGGAAAATGTCGATGCCCGACTTGGTGGTGATGATCCAGCCGATAGCATCCTGCGTTGTATTGACGAAGAAAACATTGATTGCGTGGTGATGGGTTCACGTGGGCTGAGCGATATAAAGGGTCTGTTTCTTGGCAGCGTGTCACACAAGGTAGCGAACCATGCGAGCTGCACCTGCATCACGGTCAAGTAGCTCCGTAAAGGAGAATGGGCTGAAGCCGACACTTAAGCCGAAGATCCATAAGCAGTAATCAAGGGGAGCTGACCTGACCACACTGAATTTGACCTCAATCAACTCGGTTGCCAACGAGTGCGCATAACATCAATATTCTATTTGAATACTGCAAGAGGAGATAGCAATGCGTGTTGGTGAATATTGTAATCGCGAAGTCGTTGTAGTCGAGGAAGAAAAATCAGTTACCGAGGCGGCTGCCATTATGCGGCAGTATCACGTCGGAGATGTCGTCATCTGCAAGGCGAAGTATGGAAAACAAATGCCGGTTGGCATCATTACCGATCGGGATATCGCGCTCGAAATTGTAGCCAAGGGTACCGATCCAGATAGTATACGAGTCGGTGACGCGATGAGCTTTGACCTGATCACCGTAACCGAGCATGACGACCTCATGCATGTTATTGAGTTAATGCGTGAC
Source organism: Gammaproteobacteria bacterium (assembly GCA_029862005.1). Lineage (NCBI taxonomy): Bacteria > Pseudomonadati > Pseudomonadota > Gammaproteobacteria > Gammaproteobacteria bacterium. The sequence continues at coordinate 11,815 of JAOTYD010000014.1, forward strand.
AAGGGAATTCGCAGGGTTCCCGTCATCGACGCAGATGAAGCGCTGGTCGGTATTCTGACAGTCGATGATATTGTTGACTTGCTGAGTGAAGTGCTCGTTGACCTTGCTCATCTCGTGGATCGACAGAAAAGGCGGGAAACCAGGCTGCGGCCATAACTCGTAAGACCAGGCAGCTTAATGGTGGGGGCGGTAAGCGTTAGTTAATGGGTCTGGAGATTTCCCGGGTCGTCGGGATCTGGAACAACGACGGGTAGAACCTTCAGTCAGGGCGAGGTAATTGCTTTGATCAGTTCCAACAACGAATTCCAGCTAAGTTCAAGCTCGGTTTTAAACTCTTCCCACTTTTCATCTTGCGTTTGCTTGAGCAATTCAAATTTCTGCTCGGTTGTTTCGAGCTTCAAATGCAGTTCGTCGATTAGCGTGTAGTATTCAAGTTGCAGGTTGGTTTCCGCCTGGTCGGCTTTTTCCCTGAGTTCATGGATCTCTGCTTTCAACTCTTGAAGCTGGGCCTGCATTTTCGCTTCGTAGGTCTCTCGAATGCTCATTCGGGTTCCGTTGTTAACCTGCCGGCGGCAGCGCCAATGGCTCTACAAAGCTAATTATCTGCTCGGTACCATCAGCCGAGCGAACCTGGAGGCTGTTTATCCCTTCGGTCCCATCGGCGACAAATATCTGTTTCGGTGAGTGGATAACATGTTCGATTTCTTCAGTACTGATGATGAAGGCATCATCTTTCTTGTCATAGGTTAAGCCGTTAAGAGAGAGTTTGTCCAGTTCGGTCTGGGCGCCCAGTTCAAGGCTGTCGACTTCGATCTGGATAAGTTTGCCCTGTAACACCCTGGAAACCTGATCAAAAAAGCTTTGCCAATTGTCTTTTTCGATTTCTCTGGTCTGCATTATTTTTCTCCTTTCTGTAATCAGTCACTGGAAAATACCTGCCAATCTATATGAATTTGAAGCAGGTGGAGTTGATGATAGTCAATCAAACTATCTACTCTGCTTATAAGATGGTCATGTCATGTTGCGGTAGATAACTTATGCGAGATCCAGGTCGGGTGCTGCATCCAGCAACGGGTAAAATGGCTCCGGAACATAGTGATGACAACTCCCAGTGTAACTATTGATCTCGACAAAATTGAGCATAATGCTCGCACTATCGTCGGGCTGTGCCAGGCACATGGCATCGAGGTGTGTGGCGTTACCAAGGTAACTTGCGGTCATCCGGAAGTGGCCAGGGCCATGCTGCGCGGAGGCGTTACCACGATCGCGGACTCGCGCCTGGAAAATATTCAGCGGCTGCGGGCAGCGGGCGTCGATGCCTCATTTATGTTGTTGCGAATTCCAGCCCTGTCCACCGTGGATGCAGTTGTCGATGCAGTGGACGTTAGTCTGAATTCGGAGCCCAGCGTACTTGAAGCCCTGTCGGACGCGGCGCAACGCCTCGGTCGGATACACGATGTGATCCTCATGATTGATCTGGGCGACCTGCGCGAGGGAGTCTTGCCGGATGATCTGGTCCGCCTGGTAAAAGTCACGTCAGGATTACCGGGTATTCGAATCAGGGGCCTTGGAACCAATCTCGCATGTTTTGGGGGTGTCGTACCCAGCGAGGAAAATATGCGACGGTTGGTGGAGCTGTCGGTTGAGGTCGAGCAGGCTTTAGGCCTTGAACTCAACTGGATTTCCGGTATCAATTCCAGCGGTCTCGAGTTGATCGCTGCAGGCAAGATGCACACGCGGGTAAATCATGCCCGCATCGGCGAAGCAATCTTACTCGGTCGTGAGACTACAAAACGCAAGCCCTGGCCGAAAACCTCCCAGGATGCCTTTGTGATTCATGCTGAAGTACTGGAAGTCAAAAGCAAACCATCGCAGCCCATGGGCAAACGCAGCGAAGATGCATTCGGCAGCCTGGAACAATTCGAGGATCGTGGCAATGAACTGAGGGCGCTGTTGAATCTGGGGCGCGAGGATGTGGATTTAGCGGGCATTGTGCCGTGCGAACCAGGGGTTGAAATTCTGGGTGCCTCCAGTGATTATCTGGTTGTCGATGTCAGCGCTACAGCCGGAAAGATTCGCGTGGGGGATGAGCTGACATTTGTTCCCAACTATAGCGCTTTACTAGCGGTTATGACCTCGGAATACGTACAAAAGTATACGCTGAGTGAAGGCAAACGGATGGGCCGGTAACCATGAACGAATCAGCACAAATCATCATGTACGGGAGTTTTTCGGAAAAGACCTGGCTGCGCGAGAAAGCGATCAGCGCGTACGGACCGGCGGATCAACTTGCGACAACACACTATGAATTAGCAACCGGCATAGGACGCCATGTTCCACGACTTGAGGGGGCGACAAATGGCACCTGACCTGAAACAGCGAAACTTCTTGAAGTTACTTGATTTCGAATCGGACGAAATCCGGTATTTACTTGATCTGGCGGGGCAGTTAAAAGCCGATAAATACGCGGGAACCGAACAAGCGCGATTAACCGGTAAAAATATTGCGCTCATTTTTGAAAAGACCTCGACCCGCACGCGCTGTGCGTTCGAGGTAGCCGCCTATGATCAGGGTGCAAACGTTACCTATCTCGGTCCATCCGGTAGTCAGATTGGCGTTAAGGAATCGATGAAGGACACGGCCAGGGTATTGGCGCGAATGTACGACGGCATTGAATACCGTGGTTTCGAACAGCAAACAGTTGAAGAGCTGGGACGGCACGGCGTACCGGTCTGGAATGGCCTGACCAACGAATATCACCCTACCCAGGTGCTCGCCGATTTGCTGACCATGGAAGAGTTTTCGGAAATACCACTATCCGAAATCAGTTTCTGCTACCTCGGCGATGGCCGCGGTAACATGGGGGACTCACTGATGGTTGGCGCCGCCAAAATGGGCATGGATTTTCGAATGGCGGCGCCGGCCGAGCTGCATCCAGACACTGAACTGATCGCGAGATGTCACAATATTGCGCAACAAACCGAGGGGCAGCTCAACATAACCGATGAACTGAAAGCAGCGCTGCAGGGTGTCGATTACATTTATACCGATGTCTGGGTTTCGATGGGTGAACCCGAAACGGTCTGGGATCAACGTATCGAGCAGTTGAAACCTTACCAGGTAAACCGGGACGTGCTGGAGATAACGGGAAATCCGGCAGTGAAATTTATGCACTGCCTGCCGGCGTTCCACAATCGCGAGACTGAAATCGGCGAGAAGATTTACCAGAAATACGGACTGGAAGCGATGGAAGTTACCGAGGACGTATTCGAATCCGAAGCGTCGATCGTGTTCGCGCAGGCCGAGAATCGCATGCACACGATTAAGGCCATCCTCGTGGCGACGCTGGGGGATTGAATGCGCATCGTCATCGCGCTCGGTGGTAATGCCTTACTGCAACGAGGGCAGGCCCTGACGGCCGAAAATCAGCGCCGCAACATAAAGATTGCAGCCCAAGCACTGGCGCCGATCGCACGCGAGCATCAATTGATCATAACCCACGGCAATGGCCCGCAGGTTGGATTACTGGCGTTACAGGACCTGGCCTACAGGCAAGACACGCATTACCCGTTGGACGTTCTGGATGCTGAAACCGAAGGCATGATCGGTTACCTGATCGAACAGGAAATGGTCAACCTGCTGCCCGATAGTCATCGTTGTGCAACCCTGTTGACCCAGACCGAGGTCGATCCGCATGACCCAGCGTTTCAGCATCCCACCAAACCCATTGGTCCGGGTTACAGCAAGGCAGAGGCCGAGCGCACCGCTGCAGCGCGTGGCTGGACGATTGCGCCCGATGGCAAGGCATTCCGGCGCGTGGTGCCGTCGCCGCGCCCGCTGCGCATTCTCGAACTGGGTGTTATCAGGTTTCTTGCTGAAAAACAGGTGATTGTCATCTGTGCGGGTGGCGGCGGCATTCCCGTGGTACGTCGAGACGACGGGCACCTGGTTGGCGTCGAGGCGGTAATCGACAAGGATTCGGCCAGTTCGCTGCTTGCCCGCGAGCTTGGGGCGGATGCTTTTGTTATGCTGACCGATGTCGAGGCCATTTATAAGGACTGGGGCGAGACTGGCGCGGGTGCTATGCGGCGTATTTCTACTCAGGCTATCCGTCAATATTCGTTTGCGTCGGGTTCAATGGCGCCGAAGGTAGAGGCTGCCTGTGAATTTGTCGAACAATGTGCGGGATTTGCGGGGGTAGGACGACTTAAGGATGCGCAGGCAATTTTAGCCGGTCAGGCCGGCACCGTTATCACCCGCGAGGCAAACGATACGCTGTGGTGGGACTAACAGCCCAGTTTCTTTTTTTGCAGGAAGGTTTCAATCAGGCTGCCTAGCCCTGGCTCGCTATCATCGGCAAATTCGTAGCGGGCGCGCACGACCGGTTTATTGATGTCGATCAGCGCGCCGATGTCGCAGGGCGTTGCCGCAACCACGACATCGGCATCGACCGAATTGATGGTTGCGCGCAATGCCTCGAGTTGCGAAGAATGATAGCCCAGCGCGGGTAGCACATTACCGATATGCGGGTACTGGGCGTAAACCGGGGCGATCTCCTTATGTGCTGCAGCACGTGGATCCACGATTTCTGCCACCTGTGCCTGGGTGGCAGCAACGTAGCCAGCACCGTAAGACATACCACCATGCGTGATGGTCGGGCCGTCTTCCACTACCAGTACGCGCTTGTCGCGTACCGCCGTTGGATCGTCCAGTTTGACGGGTGAAGCGCCACGTACAATCGAGGCCTGCGGATTAATCCTGCGAACGTTTTCGGTCACGCTCTGGATGTCGGCATCCGCGGCCGAGTTTACTTTCGCAAGCACTACCACGTCGGCCATGCGCAGCACTGCCTCGCCGGGGTAATGACTGGTCTCGTTACCGGGTCGCAGCGGATCGGCCAGAACGATATGCAAATCGGGACGAATGAACGAATAATCGTTATTGCCGCCGTCCCACAGGATGATATCGGCTTCCTGTTCGGCCCGTGCGACGATCTCGGCATAATCGACACCCGCGTAGACGATCGTACCCACCGCCAGGTGCGGTTCGTATTCCTCGCGTTCCTCGATGGTGCAATCGGCGGCGTCGAGATCGGCAAGCTCGGCAAAGCGCTGTATTGCCTGTTTTTCGAGGTCACCGTAAGGCATCGGGTGGCGAATCACCGCAACCTGTAAACCCTTTTGCTTCAATAGCTTTGCCAGCCAGCGCGTGGTCTGCGATTTGCCGCAGCCGGTTCTGACCGCGCAAATTGCGATTACCGGCACGGACGCCGCTAACATGGTGCGCTCCGGGCCCAGTAACAGGAAATCAGCGCCTGTCGCAAGTGCCAGCGAGGCCCGGTGCATTACCTGGTCATGACTGACATCACTGTAGGCAAACACCACCTGATCGATGTTTTCTTCACGGCACAGGCTGTCCAGGTTTTTTTCGTCGACAATGGGAATGCCGTCGGGGTAGTTGGCGCCGGCGAGCGCGGGCGGATAACGGCGCCCGGCGATATCGGGAATCTGGTTTGCGGTAAAGGCGACTACATGACTGGAGGGGTCTTCGCGATACACCATGTTGAAGTTGTGAAAATCGCGCCCCGCCGCGCCCATGATGACAACACGGGTGGGTTTCTGTTTGCTGGCCATAGCGTTATGTCAAAAGAGACGGGTAGTCGACTCGTATATGGTACCCAAATCTCCTGTGCAGATGAAAGCTGTAGAAAGGGAACCGGGCTCTTTATTAGCAGCAAAGCTGATCCAGATCATTAATCGCGGTTCAATGCAGGCTAGCCTGAATTGTAATGCCATACGCTACATCTAACGGGAATTGTCAAGCAATGACAACGGCCAGATGGGAACACCTCGAACATGGGGCCGATATCGGCGTCCGGGGATATGGCAGTAGCCTGGCGGAAGCTTTCACCCAGGCGGCGTTGTCCCTGTCCAGTGTCGTTACCGAGCTCGATAAAATTAACCCGAGTGAATCGGTCACGGTTGAATGCGATGCTAAAGAATTCGATTTATTACTGGTTGACTGGCTCAACGAAATTGTTTACCAAATGGCAACCCGCAACATGCTGTTTGGCCGGTTTGAGGTACAGATACGGGACCACCACTTGCAGGCGCAGCTGTTTGGCGAAGAGGTGGACCAGGGTAAACATCAGCCGGCGGTGGAAATCAAGGGCGCGACTTTTACTGATCTCAAGGTATATCAGACGAACGATAACGAATGGATTGCCCAATGCATCATCGACGTCTAGGCCAACCAGGGATTAATCGATGAAAATAAACCTGTTTAGACAACGCGATGAAAATACCTGGGAAATTCCAGCCACAGGCAGAATGCGGGTTCCCGCCATTATCTATGCTGATCGCGCACTGATTGAAGCCATGGATGACAAGGTTTACCAGCAGGTTACCAATGTGGCCACCCTGCCGGGCATAGTCGATTACGCGTATGCCATGCCCGACGCGCACTGGGGTTACGGTTTTCCGATTGGCGGGGTTGCGGCCTTCGATCCCGATGAAGGGGGCGTTGTCTCGGCTGGCGGCGTCGGTTTCGATATTTCCTGCGGAGTTCGCTGCCTGCATACAGGGCTTGGCGCGGATGATATCAAGCAGGCGAGGGAGACGTTGGCGGATGAGCTATTGCTACGGGTGCCGGCCGGGGTTGGCAGTACCGGCCGTATCCATCTCGACCCCAATGAAATGCACGACATGCTTGTCGGGGGTGCGCGATGGGCGCTAAAACAGGGTTACGGTTTGCCCGAGGATCTTGAACGTACCGAAGAGCTGGGCTGCATGCGCGGTGCCGATCCCTCCCAGGTATCTGAAAGGGCAAGGCACCGGCAGCGTAATGAAATGGGAACACTGGGTTCTGGCAATCATTATCTCGAAGTTCAATACGTCGACCAGGTGTACGAAGAACGAATTGCGAAAGCATTTAACCTGCGTCAGGGTGACGCGGTGGTGAGTATCCACTGCGGGTCGCGTGGATTGGGTCATCAGATAGGCACCGAATTTCTGCGCATTATGGCCACCAGCGCCGGTCAACACGGCATCGTATTGCCTGATCGCGAGCTGGCCTGCGCCCCGATCAAATCGGAAATCGGCCAGTCTTACCTGGGCGCGATGCGATCCGCGATCAATTGTGCCCTCGCCAACCGGCAGATCATTACCCACCTGACCCGGCAGGTCTTTAGCGCCATTTTCCCAGGCGCCCAACTGCATATGCTCTATGACGTATCGCATAACACCTGCAAGCTGGAATCGCACGTAACACACGGGGAAACACGCCGGCTATATGTCCATCGCAAAGGCGCCACGCGTGCCTTCGGCCCAGGTCATGTGGAGTTGCCGGCGATATTGCGCGAGGCGGGTCAGCCAGTGTTGATCGGCGGCTCGATGGGAACCTGCTCCTATATTCTGGCAGGCACGCTGGAAAGCGAGCAGCGTGCCTTCAGTTCGGCCTGTCACGGCGCAGGACGCGCCATGAGTCGACGCCAGGCAAAACGGCAATGGCGCGGCCGCCAGATCATTGATGAACTAAAGCGTCAGGGAATCACCATTCGCAGCCCTTCTCTACGGGGCGTGGCCGAGGAGGCGCCGCAGGCCTATAAAGATGTTACCGTGGTCGTGGACGCGGCTGACCATGCCGGGTTGGCACGAAAAGTCGCGCGCTTGCGACCGCTGGTTTGTGTGAAGGGTTAAACCGTTTATTCTGGCTTCGGCACTGGTTGAGGCAGGGATTTGCCGGATGCCGCAAGCATCTATTAATTAACCTACCAGATGGTGTTTGCCGACAATATGTACCGTACTGGCCTGTGGGCCTTCATCTCCGGGCTCTTCCGCATACCAGACCTGATCACCAACTTCCAGTAGCTCGAAATCTCCGTCGACAACACTGTTGCGGTGAAAATAAATCTCTCTGCCATCCGAGGTCAGGATCCGGCCGAAATCCTGCATCGGTATAATTTCGCTGATCGTGCCATGGGGGGGCATTTCGTGGGTCTTGATTTTGCCCCGTTGCTTGCGGGCATAGTCCTGTAATTGCCGACGCGCGGCTTTAAAGGCATCACGAACCGCGACGTAAGGATCTTCATGCGCATGATGTTCCTTCGGCCCGCGCTTAATGACCAGCTCTTTGCCGGGTACCGTCAAATCGACCCTGATGTGATAGAGGTAGCCCTGGTGGTGATGTCCATGCGGTGCTTCTACCATGACGCGACAGGCCATGATCTTTTCATAAAACTGATCCAGCTTGGCCGCTTTTTCCCGGATATCCGCTTCGAGTGCCTCGGAACGAGGAATGTCGCGGAAAGTAATTTGCAATGGTTGTTCCATAATAAATTATCAAATCGTTGAGAATTAAATGTGTTTTCGTTTAATAATCGAAACTGAAATAGCTGTAAAAATTATGTCTAATCGATTTAAAAGATCAATCAAAACCAGTATTTAAAATAATTATCTCAGTAAAACGATTTCTGCTTCCTGATACAGGTCAACGTAACGAAGCCTGTATGGTTTAATTTTTGTCTTATCCGGATCCCGGATGATGTTTTTCGGCGCGAAGTAAAGTGACAGTTAATTAATAAGGCTTGTTAATATATTATTCTTCCCGAGCAAGTTGAATGGTCATAGAAATTCCGGAATTAGCCGAGGAACTACGAAATTACCCACCAGACCAGCGACCCCTTGCTGCAACCATTGCAGCTCAAGCACCTGACCCTGCGTAACCGGATCATGTCGACCAGTCACGCCTGCGGGCTCGAGGACCACGACGCGATGCCCGGTGAAGCATATCAGGCATACCATGAGGCCAAGGCGCGCGGCGGGCTCGCATTGACTATGTTCGGCGGTTCTGCCTTCGTCGACCGCGATTCGACCTGGGCCAACGGCCAACTCGACATGTCCGGTGACCGCGTCATCCCCTGTCTCGAGGCGTTCTCCGAGCGGATCCACGCGGCTGGTGCGGCCATCATGATGCAGCTTACGCACCTTGGCCGGCGGGCGGAGACCAATTCGCAGTACTGGCTGCCCGCGCTCGGGCCATCCCCGGTGCGCGAAACCCTGCACCGCGCTTTTCCGCGCGAAATGGACCGGCACGATATCGAACGCGTGGTCAAGGCCTTCGGCGCCGCGGCACTGCGCGCGCAGCAGGGCGGGCTGGACGGGATCGAAACCATGGTCGGCGGTCACCTGATCGGCCAGTTCCTGTCGCCGATGACGAACCAGCGCAATGACGAGTTTGGCGGCTCGATCGAAAACCGCTGTCGCTTCGGACTCATAGTGCACGAGGAGATACGCCGCCGGGTCGGCGATGAGTTTATCGTCGGCATGCGTTTCCTGATCGACGAGGCCGATGCCGCGGGCCTCGGTTTCGACGAGTGCGTCGAAATGGCGCGCCTGTTCGAGGATTCGGGTCTCATCGATTTTTTCAACGCCAACTACGGTCGCCTCGATACGATGCACCACATGGTCACCGAATGCATGCCGGGTATGGAATCGCCGATCGCGCCCTGGCTGCAGGCCGCGGGGCGTTTTCGCGGCGAGGTTCAGTTACCGGTGTTTCACGCCGCGCGTATCACCGACCTCGCGACCGCGCGTCACGCGATCCGCGACGGCCTGCTCGATATGGTGGCGATGACCCGCGCGCACATAGCCGATCCGGATATCGTCGCCAAGCTAGAACGCGGTGAGGAAGATCGCATACGCCCCTGTGTCGGGGTGACGCATTGCATGGGGAACAATCGCCCGACCTGCGTGCACAACCCGGCGAGCGGGCGCGAACTGCACTGGCCGCAGCGCATCGAGCAAGTCGCTGATGCGCCGCGCCGGGCGGTGGTGGTCGGTGCGGGACCCGCCGGCCTCGAGGCGGCACGGATTCTCGCGGAGCGCGGCCATTGGGTCAAGCTGTTCGAGGCTACCGATCAACCCGGGGGGCAGATGCGGTTGGCAGCCTCGGCGAGCTGGCGCCGGGACGTGATCGGCATCGTCGACTGGCGCGTGGTCGAACTCGAGCGCCTCGGTGTCGAGGTGCAATACAACACCCTGGCCGAGGCAGATGACGTGCTCGCGGAAAATCCCGATGTCGTCATCGTCGCGACCGGTGGCCTGCCAGACCTGGACTGGTTGCCGGGAGCAGATCTGTGCACGCCGGTCTGGGACATTCTGTCACGCGCAGTGAAGCCGGCCGCGAACGTCATCGTCTACGACGGTACCGGACGCCACCCGGCCGCGACCGCGGCCGAATTCTGTCATGATGCAGGCAGCCGGGTGCAGCTCGTCACCCTCGATGAAACGCCCGTCGCCGAGCTTGAGTATGGTGAACGCGTTATCTGGCGGCGCGAACTCGCGCGTCGCGACCTCGTCCCGCTCGCAGAATATGAACTGGTTGAATTGAGTCGAGGAGATTCAGGGCTCGATGCAATGTTTCGCAGCGACCTGACCGGGGAAACGCGCACCCTGCAAGCCGACCAGGTTATCGTCGAGCGCGGCACGCTGCCGTTCGACGAGGTATTCGATAGCCTGCGCGACAATGCCAGCAACAGGGGTGTGACCGACCTGGATGCGCTGACAACCGGGAAACCCCAACCGGGTCTCGACCAGGGGACGGGATATACGCTGTTCCGCATCGGCGACGCCGCGTCAAGCCGCAACCTTGCCGCGGCCATGTACGACGCACTGCGGCTGTGCTCGACAATTTAAAAATTGCCGTTGTGACAGGATTCAGTGAACTAAAAAAGGCCGGGTTGCCCCGGCCTCTTAATTTGAAAGTAAACCCGATTTAACTCAGAGGAACCACCACCGTTCGGCGTTCTTCATGCCGTCCAGTTCCCAGGCGTTCCCGATCTGCTCGGGAAGGCCGAGTTTGTCATTCACCGCCATCACGTCGCTGAGAAACAGCGGTAATATCAGGCCGCCATCGTTGTGCACAATTTTCTGCATTTCGACATAGATTTCGCGTCGTTTCTCCGGGTTCAGTTCGGCACGGCCCTGGATGAGCAATTTGTTGAAGCGCTCGTTTTTCCAGAAAGTTTCGTTCCATTTGGCATCCGCCGAGTAAACCTGGGAAAACATCCAGTTTTCGGTAGGCCGCCCGCTCCAGTAGGAGCCACACCATGGCTTTTTCAACCACACATCGGACCAGTAGCCGTCATTGGGTTGGCGTACCACATCGATATTGATACCGGCGGGTTTGGCCGATTCGCGCATCAGCTGTCCCGCGTCGACCGCACCGGCGAACGCGGTATCCGCGGCGTGGAACTCCACCGAAAGGCTGTCCATTCCGGCCTGCTTCAAGTGCCACTTCGCCTTGTCGGGATCGTATTCCCGCTGCGGTAGTTCTTCGGTGGTCGCACGATATACGTTGGCCGGGCCGATCGGATTGTCGTTGCCGAGCTCACCGTATCCAAATGCGATTTTGTCGAGCCACTCCTGGCGTTGGACGATCAGCTTGAGTGCCATGCGCACGTGATTATTGTCATAGGGCGCCAGGTCCGTGCGCATCGGCAGCGTGATCTGCTTGTTACCCGTGGTGGCGATAACTTTCACGCCCGGCAGCTTGGCCAGCCGGCTCGCGGTTTTCAATTCAACTTTCTGGATACAGTCCACCGCATCCGTGCGCAGGGCGGTGGTACGCGCTGACGGGTCTTCGAGCCCCAGTGACTCGATTTCGTCGAAGTGCGCCCTGCCTTGTTTCCAGTAGTTGGGATTGCGTCGCGTCAAGGAGTTAATGCCGGGTTTGTGTTCCACCAGGGAGTAGCCGCCGGTACCGATGCCGGATTGCCAGTCAATGCTGCCGTCTCCGTTTGAGGGACAGATCAGGACGTGATAGTCGCTGAGAATGAACGGAAAATCGGCATCGCCGCCCTTGAGGCTCACTATGACCTTGTTCGACCCGTCCGCCTTGACATTATCGACGCCGGTGAGAATGCCGGCCGCACCCGATGTCGATTTCTCGCCCAGGTGATGGTTCAGTGAATCCACCACGTCCTGCGAATCCAGGGATTTACCATTGTGAAATTCCACGCCCTTGCGAATATTGAAAACCCACTGGGTAGCGTCGGCGTTGGCTTCCCAGCTCTCGGCCAGCTCCCCGACTAGTTCTCCACTGGCCGCGACCTCGGTCAGGTTGTTACGTAACTGGCCGAACTGCAGGTTGATCATGTAGGAATCCAGGATCTGGCCCGGGTCCATGACATCACTGGTCGCGCCGCCGGTCAGCCCCTGCCTGAGCCTGCCGCCTTTCTTCGGCGCGGCCCGGGCCGCTTCACTGTATAGAGCTGGCGCCATCGCTCCTACGCCCATGGCCATTGCCGCGGAAAGGAATTTACGGCGGCTCAGGCCGTTTTCGGTAACCAGTCGTTGCAGAAATTTGATGTCGTCGTCTCTGTTCATGTGCTCCTCCGGTAGAGATCTATTTTTTGTTGCGATACAGGCCGTCAATGTCAACCACGCTCGCTTTCTCCGGCGATTATAACCCCGAACACGTATCGAATCGAAGAAATATCTTCCTGGTTAAATTCAGGGTTCAGCACACCCTATGCCATTCCTTAGATCCTGCGGTCGGAAAATAAGCATACTGTGCCCGGAAATATTGGTCTATTGTCCCCACTTCGTCTGTTTTTAACTGCGAGCTAGCTTGTTTTTCGGGTACTAAGAGCAGATTGAAAATGGTCGTCCCAAATAAATAAGGTGACGGAGGGAGCATTTAATAATACCTCCGACACTTTTTTCTTTTTCCCTCTTACCTTCCTACCCGAATAAACCGAGCGCGTGAGATCTTCGGAGAAATTGATCTTCATCAAGGATGCACGCTGGTTTTGCAGTTTAATAGCCATAGGATTTTTAATGTTAATGAGTATCTTAATCGTAAAGCGTTGATCGAAATGGTGAACACGGTTAAATCAACAATAACCATGAACATAAAATGAGGAGCACCGTTATGAGCAGTTTGCTTAAAATCGCAGCAAGTGGGATTGTCGTCCTGCTAATAGGGGGCGTTGGTCCCAGTCAGAGTTATGCCGCCGATGCGGTCCCGCGCGCCGAGTTACTGGCGTCTATGTGCAGCACCTGTCACGGCACCAATGGTAAAGGCGCCAAGCCCATGCCCGGGATTAACGGCGAGGAACCCGACGATTTCATCGATCTGATGCAGGCCTTCGCCAATGGTGAAGAGCCAACCAGCATCATGGATCGCCACGCCCAGGGTTATACCGAGGCCGAGCTCAAGCTGCTCGCCGAATATTTCAGCAAACAATAATTCAGGAGAAAGACAATGAAAGCATATGATCGCAGAGACTTTCTCAAGGTAATCGGAGCTGCCGGCGCGGTAACCGGTTTCGGTAGCCTGGTCTGGCCAATGGAAGCCCTGGCCGCAGCCAGCGGAAAAGTGGTTGTCGTCGGTGGCGGTTTCGGTGGAGCAACTTGCGCGCGCTACTTAAAGCGCTGGGGGCCCAAACTCGACGTTACCCTGGTCGAGCGCGATACCAGCTATATCACTTGCCCGTTTTCCAACGAGGTGCTCGCGGGTAACCTGGAAATGAGCAAGATTACTCACGGCTACGGCAACATCGCCGCCCAGGGTATCGATGTGGTGCATGACGAGGTCACCGCTATCGATGCCGGTGGCAAATCGATCAGCCTCAAGTATGGCGGTTCGATGAAATTTGACAAGCTGGTGGTATCGCCGGGTATCGCGTTCAGGTGGGGTGCGATTGAAAATGACCAGGTGGCGGTGCAACAGGCAATGCCGCACTCGTGGAAAGCCGGTGAACAGACGCTGTTGTTGAGAAAACAGTTACAGGCCATGCGTGACGGCGGCACCGTCATAATCGTGCCGCCGAAAAAGCCGTTTCGCTGTCCGCCCGGGCCCTATGAGCGCGCCAGCCTGATCGCGCATTACCTCAAGTCGAACAAGCCGAAGTCCAAAATTCTGATCGTCGATGCCAATCCGACCCATTCCAAGCAGGCTGCGTTTCACGAAGGCTGGAAAAAGGAATACGGCACCATGATCGAATGGATCAAGGATACCGACGGTGGCGTCATCACAAGCGCGGATCCGGGCGCCATGACCCTGCGTAACGATTTTGGCGACGAGTACAAGGGCGACGTAATCAACCTGATCCCGTATCAAAAGGCGGGTGAACTGGTCGAAACCGCCGGCCTGACCAACAAGGATGGCTGGTGCACGGTTAATATGGGCACCTTTGAATCGGCCGAGGCCAGCGATGTGCATATCATCGGGGACGCTTGTGTTGCCGGCGCCATGCCCAAATCGGGCCACTCCGCCGCGTCGCAGGCGAAGAATTGTGCCGCTGCGATTGTTTCCATGCTTGCCGGAGATACACCGCCCGAGCCGACCTATGCCAACACCTGTTACAGCCTGATCGGGCCCAGGTACGGTATTTCGGTGGCCGCAGTTTACCGCCTCAAAGACGGGGTCATCGTCAAGGTTTCCGGCGGCGTCAGTAAAGTGGGCAACAAGGATCGGGTACATAAGAACGAGGCCAAGTATGCCCGCGGCTGGTACAGGTCAATCACCTCCGACACGTTCGGTTGAGCTGATCGATATCTGGTAATGAGAGGGGTGGCGTTCGCGCCACTCCGTATTTGAATAGGTAGTTAATGGGCCGATGAGAAGACGAACTTTATTGCAAAATCTATGTGCAGTTGCGGTCACCTGGGTTGCCGGCGGCAGTGGTATTTTAAATTCGATGCTGGCGAATGCGGCACCCAGGCCGGACGCGGCGTTTCTAGCCAGGGATGTCGACACGGCGATGATGGAGGTGCTGGGTACCCGCGAAGCCACCGCCAGCGATCAGATCAAGCTCGATGCTCCGCTGCAGGCGGAAAACGGCGCGGTGGTTCCAATCGAGGTATCGACCACCCTGCCGTCTCCCGAATCGATCGCCGTGGTGGTGCCCAATAACCCGACACCGTTGTTGAGCGTCATCGAGACCACGCCTCGTACCGGCAACTACTTCAGAATGCGAATCAAAATGGCGGGCACCGATAACGTCATGGTATATGTCAAATCAGGCGGCCAGTGGTACGTCACCTCGCAGGAAGTACGAGTTGCTATCGGCGGCTGCGGTGGTTGATGCATTGATTTTGCTGAGGAATTTGCACTATGGCGAAAAGACGTACAAGGCTCAAAACGGAAATAACGGACAACGGTATCCGCGCTACCTGTTTAATCAAACATCCGATGGAAACGGGCAATCGGCTCGATTCTGACGGCAACAAGATCCCGATTCACTACGTCAAATACGTGAAGTTTTCGATCAACGGCGAGCATGTCGGCACGCTCAACCTTGGCCCCGGGGTGTCGGCAGATCCTTATCTATCGTTCGAAATCGCCGACGTCAAGGTGGGTGATACGCTCGCCTTGCAGTGGGAAGACAACAGGGGCGAATCGGACGCCGTGGAACGCGTCGTCAAGTAGGCGTTTCAGGGTTTACCGGGGGGCTAGAGTTATGCGTAAATCGGGACTTTTGGTTATATTGCTGGCGGTTATTATCCACCCCGGAAGCGGGTTTGCTCAGCAAGGCTCGGGCACGGATTTGCCGGCCAGCGTGGCGGCGGAACTTGCGCCCAATTTCGAGTCTGGTCCGCGTCTGATCCAGGACTTGTCCGAGGAGGCGCAAAAAATTCGCCGCCAGCAGCTGATGCGTCAATCGAATCGCGTCATGCCGCCGATACCACGGGAGCAAAAAAAGGCGCTTTTCGACATGATGACCCCGGCGAGCAGCATGTCGATGCGTGATCTGTTCAATTTCATGACGGATAAAATCAAGGCTGATCCGGAATTGACCTTCGACGATGTCGTCGAGGCGATGGAACTCAAGGCCAACGAAGTCAACTTTAAGAAAGTAGGACATAACGAATTCTGGAGGGACGTCAGCGCTTATTCGGGTTTGCCGACTCTGCGGCTCGAGATACTCCAGTTCTGTGATGCCGACGTCGGTCGGCGCATGCTCGACTTCAGCCCTGAGTTTTCCATTTTCATTCCCTGCCGGATTACCGTGATGGAAGACGCCACCGGCGAAATCTGGTTGATGACGCTTGACTGGGACGTCAGTTGGCTGTCGCGCGCCTGGCAGCCGGGATCCCGGCTGGATCCGAAGCTGGTCAAGGATGCAATCCGTATCCGTGATGCGATGACGCAAATCATGCAGGCCGGTGCCTCCGGAGACTGGTAAGGCAGGCATGATCGCGGTTTGCGTTATGGCCTCGAGGTAATGCCATTATCATTTTTAATTTATTTGAAAGGTGACAGCTTGCAGGCACTGGCTTTTCACCGCTCGCTGGCATATTGCGTGAGTGTCTTGTTACTCGCCACACTGGCTTTTACCGCGCGGGCCGAAAGCCGCGCGACCCTTGAAATCAATGACGAAATCGAAATCGATATCGTCACGTTCGGCGAACCGGCGAAGACCGGCATTATCTGGTTTGCCTGCAGACAAGGGGAGGATGCGATCGAGTTTGCAATCGCAAGAAGGCTGGCAAGCAAGGGCTATCAGATTTATTTCCCCGATATGTTAAGTGCGCATTTCCAGTCGTCCCTGCCGTCGAATATCGCTCGGATTCCAGCTGCAGAGGTTGTCGCCGTTATCGAGCATATCATCGACAACACGAGTGCCGAGCGATTGTTCTTGCTGGCCGGTGCACGTGCCGCGGTGCCGGTAATCCGCGGCCTGGCCGATAAAAAATTGCAGCAAATGGACTCGAAACTGAAAGGCGCATTATTGATCACCCCCCGAATTTACAAAACAACGCCCGATCCCGGCTCCGAGCCGGTTTATATCGATGAAGCCGGATTGTCAATCCACCCAATCTTGGTACTGGAAGGCGAACGTACCCCCAACCGTTGGGGATTGCCGCATTTGGCAGCAACGCTAAAAAAATCAGGCAGCCGGGTGCAAACCGATCTGATTGACGGGGTACGCGGCTATTTTTATCTGCGCGACTATCAGACCCCGGCCGAGAGGGAAATGACCCGCCAACTCGATACATTGATTCATGATAATTTGCAGAAACTCGGAGCAAATTGAGAATGGATTTTTACCGTCACCTGATATTTAGCCTGTCGCTGGTTTTAATGGGCCAGCAGGCACAGGCTGCCACAGGTCAGTTAAAAGAATACTGGGGTGACTTGACGTCACCCGAGATCGAATTACCCGATTTGCAGGGTCGGCAGCATTCATTGACCGACTATCGCGGTAACGTCGTGCTAATACAGTTCTGGGCTACCTATTGCACGTCTTGTCGTACCGAAATGCCGACCATGAATCGGCTGATTAAAAAGATGCGAGGCAAGCCATTCAAAATCGTCACCGTCAACATGGCCGAATCACCTGGGCAGGTGCGGCAGTTTTTACAGGAAGTGCCGGTGGACTTTCCAGTGCTAATGGATAGCGATGGCAGCACCCTGAGCCGATGGAAGGTTTTTGCCGCTCCGGCAAATTTTATTCTCGACAAGCGGGGTAAAATCATCTTCACGCTGTACGGTGAAATCGAATGGGATTCGGATGAAATGGTCAGCCGGTTAAACGCGCTGAGCGAAGAATAAATTCATCCAGCAGGCTTAACTAGCCGAGGCATAGAAATTCAGCAGCGCCTCGATGTCCGCCTGATCCAGTTTTTTTAACTGGTTTGACATGCGCCGTGACACGAGGCGTTTGCCGCTCTGAATATTGTTGAACTGCAACCTCAGGTAGGGCGTCCACTGTCCGGCGAGGATGGGCGCGTCATCTACCGGTTGGGTGCCGTTTTGCAGGTGACATCGTTCGCAATGGTTCTCGTGTAGAATTGCGCCGCGACTGGCAAGTTCCGGATTAAACGCCTGACTTCTTGGGATATATTTGCGCTTGGAAAAATAATTCGCCAGCCCCTTGAGATCCGCGCCGCTCAATTGCTGCGCGATATTCCTCATGACGGTCTCGGGCTCGCCGGGCCGCTGAAATTCAATCGCGATACGCGCGTTTTCACGATACTCTTCCATGGTATAGAGAAATCCCTCGTAGGAAAAACCGGAGATACTCGGAAAAATCGGTAACACGCTGTTACCATCCTGCCCATGGCAGATCTCGCAACGTTTGACCAGGTCGCTAAAATCTTCGGCAGCCCCGGGAGCGGTAAATATCGCAAGGCCGGCTGTTAGTAGATAAGCGAGAGCACGGTACATGATCCGGACCAAAATCATCTCTTATCAAAATTATCATATGTATGCTCGATAATAATGCAAGCTTGCCGATCCCGATCAGGTAAGCCGGGAGATAATCATCGGTCAGGTAAATCGGGCCCAGGTCTTTGGCGCCGATGAAAACAAGCGGTACTCTATTGTGCGGGCATCGGCAGCGGCATCGGGGTGCCGGGCACCATGCCCCATGGCCAGCTGTGCATGCCCGGTAGTGGATCACCCGGATTGAGGCCGTATTTCTCCTCGACCGCGCGTTGCCAATATTCGGCGGCTTTCGGGTCCTGCATCGACGCCATCATGTCGTTGTAGGCTTGCGGATTAGCCATCGTCATCGGATTCATCATCGCCGAGACGTAAGGGCCGAAGAATTGCTGATAGCGGCCTACGTCCTCGTTGTCATGACAGGCCGCACAGCTGCTGATCGGATTGGCCCAGATGCGCGGATCCATCGACATCGTCATCATCATGGCCCAGGAGTTGGGATCCATCGTTTTGGCTATGGTTTGAGCGGCCCGGTTAACTTCGTCGGTGTCGGACGCTGCCTGTTGGTCTTGCGCCTGCAACGGATTGCTGGCCAATACCGTTACCAGCAACACAAGAAATAAACCACCGGCTAAACCCGTACTCTGCGTTGAATGAAACAATTGGTTAAGCTTGATCATAGTGAAGGCCATCACCGTGAATTGTGGATGATATAGTCGACCGCGGCCCTGACCTGGTCGTCGGTGAGATTCCAGTTACCGCCACGCGCCGGCATTCGTTTACCGGAAGCGCCGGTCCAGCCATTGATCGCGTGACGATACAAAACCGTCCTGCCGCTATCGATACGGTCTTTCCAGGCATTTTTATCGCCGATCCGAGGTGCGCCACCTACGCCCGGCCAGTGGCAGACCGTGCAGGTGCGATTAAATACGGTCCAGCCTTCTTTCAAGCGCTCGGTTGAGGGTTGCTCCTCGGCAAATGCCGATCCCATTAATAGCGCCAGGCTGGCGCCGAGCCCTAGTAACCAGTTGCGTAAATGATGGTTCATGCGTCTTCTCGCTGCCTTATCTCGACTGTTACATTGGTCCGCTGCAATATTCCGGTTTGATCACTGGCCGGATTCGGGCTCGGCCTGCGATCGCGGCATGTAGGTCGATGGATCGAATGGATTAAAAAATGACTGCCCCTGGGGTGCCTGGCCAGGTGCCTGTCCCGGTTGCATCATCGGATTCCAGGCATTGGGATCAAACCAGTTGTACGCCGGCGCCTGGGCCGTTGTTGGCAACGAATAAGCCGCCGGATTCATCCATTGCATGTAAGTCGCGGGATTCATGTACATCGCGTAATTCCCGGGATTCATCAACTGCATATAGGTAGAGGGATTCATGAAGGTCATGTACTCCATCGGATTCATCATCGCCATATAGGTAGAGGGATTCATAAAGGTCATGTAAGACGCCGGATTCATCCAGCTCATCCAGTTGTTGGGATTGGCGAATTGCATGTAGAACTGCGGTGTCATGAATTGTCCATAGGTTGCCGGGTTCATGAAGGCTCCATAGGTGCTGGGGCGCATGAAAGCCGACCACCCACCCGGTGTCGCCAAATTCATCTGCAACGGAGCGCCTGGCATACTCGGCATCGTCGTCGCCCCTGGCATCGCCATCCAGGTTGACGGGTCGAACCAGTTGGGGGTAACGGGCTGCGCCTGGGCCGCGGCGGTACCCGTCGGTAATGTAAAGTACAAAGAAGTTATCGGCGGTGCCGCCCACAGCGCGCTAATCAATGCGAGGGGTGCAAATATTTTCCTGATCATGGGGACCTCCAGCAAAACCTCAACAGACGCAATCTTATTTGACAACGTCACGATTGACAGCTTTTTACTTTAAACGTTGTTGGAAGCCAGATAAATACCCCGCAAGATATATGGTTACCTGCCGAAGGAACTAGGATTGGATAGTTCAACCGCATAATTGCTGCTGGAGCGAAAATCCAGTCCGGCAATCATCAAAAATTTCTTCGCTTTTATTGATCTGCGTCAACTGAAACGGAACCAGCAATTGTCTCGAGTTAGCAGATAATAAGAACATAAGACTTTATCCAAAGAAGTTGTCAATTTAAAACGACTCAATATCAACCGGGGGAAACGTTAATGCATATCAAACAAATCGCCAGCTGGCTTCTTGCTTTTACATTTATAACCTGTTCACAACTTGCCTATGCCGATGAAGTTTCGTCGATTGTACGCGGTGGAAAGTTATACGATAAATGGTACGCGGTTATCGGTGCCGCCAAGCCTGATGGCACGCATCCGGCCTGGCCTGCATCCAACACTAAAAAGAAGGGCGCCACGACCCATCGCTGCAAATCCTGTCACGGCTGGGATTTAATGGGCAAGGATGGTGCCTATGCATCGGGTTCGTACAAAACCGGCATCGGTGGACTCACGCAACTGCAGGGTGCCGCAAACGCCAAAGTGATTGCGGCGTTGAAAGACTCGACTCACGGATTTGCCGGCAAGATGAGTCAGCAGGATTTCGACGATCTGGCCAATTTCCTGACCAAGGGGCAATTCGATATCGACGCGGTAATCGATCGTAAATCGAGAATGGCCAAAAATGGTGACCGCGCCAAGGGTGAGTCTATTTACAATACTGTCTGCGCTAACTGCCATGCAGAATCTGGCACGGAACCGGAGGGAATGCCTCCGCTCGGCGCACTTTCGAACAAAAATCCCTGGGAGACGATCCAGAAGATCATGAATGGCCAGCCGGATTCCGAGATGCCGGCGATGCATGCGTTTGGTCTTCAGGTCGGAGTTGATATTCTGTCTTACGTGCAAACCCTGCCGAAGGAATAATAGCGGCCGGTCCCTGGCTAAGGCATGAACCGTTTTTTACCGGCCTGCAAGATTAGTCGGCCAGGCGGGTGGTCATCGGGTTGGTTTTGTACTGCGTCCACTGGTGCAGCGAACCGTCGTACAACTTGACGTCCTGCTTGCCGACTATTTCGCGCAACACGAACCAGGCTGATGAAGCTTCATATCCGCTGTTGCAGTACAGGATCAGGCTATCGCCAGTATCGATGCGTAGCGAATCGAGCAGATTTAGGTAAGATTCGCGGTCGAAGTAACGATTGCCACCTTTCATCGGATTCAGAAACTTATACGGCATATTGCGTGAGCCTGGAATATGCCCGGGGGCGTATACGTAATCCTTCTTTTCGAGACCGACATGATAGCGTAGCTCACGCGTATCGATCAGCGTCACCGCATCATCCTGCAGCGCTGCCCGAACCTGCTCCATGGTCGCCACCACGTCCGGCTTTTCATCGCCAACCACGTAATTACCGGGCGTTACCACGGCTACTTCGGTAACCAGCTCTTCGAGCGAGGCGACCCAGCCCGGATTGCCGCCATCGAGCAACGCTACCCGGTCGAAACCAAAATATTTCATCTGCCAATACAGGCGCGCGGCACCGGTGACCTGCCCGGAGGTTTTGCCGAGATGCGTTAAAACCACCGTGCTGTCATTATTAACCCCGTGCGCGCGCATGAATTTTTCGAAGCCGGCGGGATCTGGCCGCATCCGCGTCATGTTCTTGTCATTGATCTCACGCTCGATGCGGATCTCCTTCACGTTGACGAGTATCGCGCCCGGGATATGCCCGTCAGCGAAGCTCTCAATATCCTTGCGCACATCGAGGACCAAAACCTCGTCGATATTATCGACCAGCCATTCGCCTGTGATCAGCGGCCCGGGTAGTTCGGCCGCGGCCAATCGTGACCCATAAAAAAGGCCAAGCATTACCAGCATCACTAATTTCTTCATAACAACACCTCATTTCAATAATACAATGATGCTGAGTCTGGGGGACGCAACCATGACCTTAATCAATTAAAACCATCAGGATCAGGTGCGGCCTGTCACTAGACCGACTTAACTGTAAAACATGTCGCGGTACATGCCCTCGGCCCAGGCCAGGCTGGCCTGCCCACCCTGCGTATCCCAGCGCTCGATCAAATGCGTACGGTCGAACGCGAACTCGCCGGTTTGGTCGCTGAACTTGTAGTAGGTAATGATGCTCATCGCGCGCAGTGGTTCTATGTCGACCGCGGAAAAACACATGGTTTGTGGACTGCGCCAGCGCACCTCCTTGTCGAGGGCGTGTGCGGCGATCACCTCGGCGACATACTGTGCTTCCGAGTGCGCGGTATGCCCACCCTTTGAAAAAGGTTGTGAACGCGAATCGCCGGTCACGTAAACGCGTTCGTCGTCGAGCAGGTGATAACGAAACGGGTCGGTATTGGCCGCCTTTTGCGAGCTGATCGGGCTGGCGATGCCGTTATCCTCGATCAGGCGCGACGCGCGCACCGGCGGGTAAATAATCGCGTCATCGAAATCGTACTCGTCGAACTCGGTTTCGACGCGGCGCCTTTCAATGTCGACGTTGCTGATCTCGGAACTCGACAGATACTCGATGTAATCGCCGTAGAGTTCGGCGAAGGCGCGCGCAAAACCGTGTTTCTTGATGCGGATTTCGGCATTCATGTCGAGCAGCAGAATTTTTGCGCGAACGCGCTGGCGCTTGAACAACGCTGCTATCATGCAGGCGCGCTCGTAGGGTGCGGCAGTACAGCGAAAGTCACCATTGGGTACGTTGAGCAGAAATGTGCCGCCGTTGAAGCGGTGAATCTTGCGCTTGATTGTCAACAGTTCCGAGCTTGAGACAAAACCGCCGGGATAGCGGTGAAACAGCAGGTTTTGCGACTCGGTATCCTCGACCCCAATACGCGCGTAGTCGTATTCGATACCGGGTGCGAGCACGAGATAGTCGTAGTCGACGAAGCCTTTTTCGGTGTAGACGCGGCGGGTCTCGCGGTCGAAACCGAGTACGGTTGCCTGCATGAAGTGGTAATCGTGGTTATTCGCGGCATCGAAAAAACTGTGACTCAGAAAATCGAGATCGACCTGGTCGGCGAGCCATGAATTGCTAATTGGAAAGGATACGAATGCCGACTGGCGGTCGATCAACAGCACGTCAAAGCCGGGATTGAAACGGCGCAGGTACTTCGCCATCGTCAGTCCCGACCAGCCACCACCAACGACCACGACGCGTTGCCCCCGGGCCCGTGGCAAAGTGGCCTTGCGCAACAGGCTGTTGAGCGCGGGCGCCTGCTGTATTTCGTTCTTATCCGCACCCGTCGCGACGTTGGTGCTAACCGTGGTTGCCGCGAGCGCGACGCCGGAGGCTTGCAGAAATCTACGCCGCTCGAGATTAGTGTTTATTTTCATCTTTGGGGCCTTCATTTGAAATCGGGATTACGCCAGGCCGTATCGGGCGCGAGATCGGATGCCGGCACCGGCAGATGCGATACGTAATTCAACACCTGGTCGAAATCCTGTTCCGACAGCGTCGTGAACAGGTTGGCCATCACCGGCCCGACCCGGCGCAGGCGGTCGCGCGCCAGGCGGGCCTGGCGTTTCATGTAGGTATAGTGCTGTCCCTGCAGGCGCGGATAGGACAGCTCGTTGTTACCCTCGCCGGACTGCCCGTGGCAGCTACTGCAGTATTGCAGGTAGAGCTTTTTACCGGATTCGTATTCGTCGCTGTCCCCGGGCCAGGGTCCGCGGTTGTGCGCCGGGTTCATCGGCAGCGTCGAAATATAGGCAACCACGTCGCTCAGGTTCTGGTAACCGCCGATGGTGCGCTCCTGCACGAACGGCTGCATTGACGGGTTGTCGCGGCGCCCGCTGCGTATATCGAGCAATTGTTTCATAAGTACGTTGACGTGCTGACCGGCGATTTGTGGATAGGTGCCGTCGTCGTTACCCCAGGCCTCGGGCAGGTGGCAGCGCGCGCAGATTTCGAAACTGCGACGACCATTGTCGTGGTCGGGTATGAATTCGAGCACCACGCGAATCGGTTCGGTAGCAACCAGTTTCGATGAAAACACCAATACAAGTATGCAAAGGCTATGGCAAAGCGTTAGACATATCCTGTTCATCAACGGTGGCCGAATTTCCCCGGTTTAAGCTAATATTCACAACAAATTCTAGGGAAGTTGCCGATGTATCGATTGATCGGCGTCAGGGATTGGGCGATTGTCCGTCATACCCCTTAAACGATAGTTAACCCGCATTTCGGATCGAATCCTCAGAGACAAAGATGTCGAAGCGAATAACGCTCACCCCACCATCGCTTTATTCGTGCCTGTCAGGATCGTGGTAGCGTGTTTTCCGGGTCGTAGAGCGGCTTGTAGCCGACCGCCTCGATCCTCATCGGAAACTGTTCACCGAGGTATTCCGTAACCAGCTCACGGCCTTCCTGGCAATACTCGTGGGGCAGGTAGCCGAGCCCGATATTCTTGCCAAGGTTTGGACCGTAGGCGATGCTAGTGATGTAAGAGCGACGACCCTTTGAATCGATCGGCACTTCGCCTGTCTCGGGGTCCATCAGCGGCAGCTGACCCACGGGATAGCGAGCGATACCGTTCGAATCCACGTTGTCGGGCATGACCAACGTGCACAGGTAGGCGGCCTGGGTTTTAAGCTCGCGCTGCTCGAGGTAGGGCGCCTTGCCGTGGAAATCTGCCTGCTTGACCACGGCGCGCGCGAGGCCCGCTTCGTACAGGTTATACTCGGTCAGCAGGTCGGCGTTCTGCAGCCGCAGGCTCTTTTCCATGCGCCGGCTGTTGGCATAGGTTTCAATCCCGACCGGTGTCGCGCCCTGTGCATAGACCAGGTCCCAGAGCGACATGCCGTAACTGAACGCCACGTGCAGTTCCCAGCCCTGTTCACCGACGTAGGAGATGCGGAAAGCCTCGACCGGGATGCCTTTGAGGGTGAGTTGCCGGGTTGCGGCGAACGCAAAGTTTTCATCTTTCCAGGCGGCTGGATCGTCCGCGATCGCCTGGATGGCCTTGCGCGCGTTCGGTCCCCACACGCCGAGGCAGGCCATGTGATCCGAGCGATCGTCGATATAGACATTCCAGTTGTTATCTTCGGCCATGCGTTTGAGCCAGATGTAATCGCGGTGGCCGGCATCGGCGCCATCGATCACCCGAAAACGGTCTTTGGCATGGCGAATCACCGTGAGGTCGGCCCGCACGCCGCCGCGCTTGTCGAGGAAATGTGTGTAAACCCCCTTGCCGATGGCGGTATCGCCGCCGACCCTGGCGACACAGGCATACTCCATCAGAGTCTCGGCGTCAGGGCCAATGACATCGTACACGGCGAAATGCGACAGGTTGATCATGCCGACGTTTTCCGACATCGCCAGTTGCTCGGCATTGGATACGCGCCAGAAGTGGCGATTGTCCCATTCATGCTCGCGTACGGGCACCTTGTCGCCGTATTTCTCGAGCAGGTGTTCGTTGGAAGCATAACCGTGTGCGCGCTCCCAGCCGGACAGTTCCATGAAGTAGCCCCCCAGTTCCTGCTCGCGCGCCCAGAAGGGGCTGCGGCGCAGGTTGCGGCCCTTGGTGTAGGGTTCACGGTTGTGCACGGCCGGGTTGTAAATTTTGAACGCGGATTCAAAACAGCGATCGTAAATATAAGACGGTGTTTTCTGAATCGGATAGTGACGCGCAGTGTCGATACCGAAGTAATCCATCTCGGCGACGCCGTCGGTCATCCAGTCAACCAGCACCTTGGCGATACCGGGGGCATCCTTGACCCAGACCGCGATCGCGTACCAGAGCCCACGGGTTTGCGATGATTCGCCAATCGACGGTCCGCCGTCGGAAGTCACCTGCAGCAGGCCGTTGAACGAGTGTTTCTCGTTGTAGCCGATTTCGCCGAGGATCGGGGTCAATTCCATCGCGCGCTCCAGTGGCTCCATGATCTGCTCGAGTTCGAGATCACGCTGCGACGGCGACCAGTGGGTCTCGCCTTTTTCGGGAAGGTCACGCGGATGCACCAGGCGGGGCTCCTTTTCCTCGTAGTAACCCCACTCGATCTGGCCGCCTTCCGGTGTTGTCGGGTCGCCGGTGTCGCGCATATAGGCCGAGTTGCCCTGGTCGCGCAGCAGCGGGTAACCGATGTCCTTGCCGGTACCTTCAAATTCGGTGTAAGGGGCGAAGAAGGAGAGCGGGTGATCGACCGGCATGACGGGCAGATCTTCACCAGCCATTTCGGCGATAGTACGACCCCATAGTCCGGTACACACAATGACGTGGTTGGCGGCAATATAGCCGCGGCTGGTTTCGACGCCGACGATGCGGCCTGCCTTTATATCGAGCCCAGTCGCGTTGGTGTTGGCAAAGGATTGCGCTTTGCCGGTTTTGACCGCGTTATCGACCAGGATACCGGCAACCGTCTGCGAGCGGGGTTTCACCAGGCCGGCGTCGGGGTCCCACATCGCACCCTGGATCATGTCCTCTTCGAGCAGCGGAAACAGTTGCTTGGCTTCCGCCGCGCTGATCATTTTCACGTTGGTGCCGAAGGCCTTGCCGGAAGCGACCTTGCGCTTGAGTTCCATCATGCGGTCGTCGTCGCCCACACGTGCTACCTCGAGACCGCCGACACGGTCGTAATGGCCCATCTGGTCGAAGAATTCGATGCTGTAATGCGTGGTATAGCAGGTGAACTTGCTGTGATCGGTGGCATAGCAGAAATCGGACGCATGCGAGGTTGAGCCGCAATCGGTCGGAACCGACGTCTTGTCGATACCGACAATGTCTTCCCAGCCGCGTTCGACGAGGTGATGCATCACCGAGGCGCCGACAATACCGCCGAGGCCGATAATGACGACGTTGGATTTATCTGGAAATTGTGCCATTGCTATTCTCCCGATGGCAGCCGGCCGGTGCCGACATTGCCAAAAGTATACTTATCTGCCGCAGGGACCGGGAAGTATAAACACCCGATTTCCACTTCTCCAACCATTTTGAGGTCGGGAAGTCGCGGCGCTGTCCGAGCGTGTCGCATCTGAAATCTGGCTGAATCGCACCAACCACAGATAGGCCCCAATCAATTGTGTCGATGATATTGATCACGCAACGTAATCCAAATTAGCTTATTATATGGGTTCCGGTTGCAAGATCGGGATTAACTAAACCAATTCATACCTGGGGTAAGTTAAATGAAACTAGCTGAATTGATACGTGGCAAAGGCCATGAAATCGTTAAAATCGGGTCAGATAAAAGTATTGCCGAAGCCGCGCTCGCACTCACCGAAAACAAAATTGGAGCGCTACTGGTCGAGGATCAGGCTGGTGAAATCGCCGGCATCCTATCGGAACGAGACATCGTCGGCGGCATGGCACCGCATGGTGCCGACCTGCACGACGTGGCGGTGTCAGAACTGATGACCCGGGACGTCATCCGTTGCTCTCCTAGTGACACGGTTAACGAGGCCATGGCGATGATGACCGATCGGCGCATCCGGCATCTGCCCGTATTCGATGGCGATGAACTGGTTGGATTTATCAGTATCGGCGATCTCGTCAAGTGCAGGATCATGGAAGTGCAGTCCGAAGCCGAGGCGCTGCGCCAGTACATCGCAACCTGATTCTGATTCGCAGTTAAGCGAAGCTGTCGCGGCTTTTGCAGCACAATGTCATCCCGCGACTTGACCGCGGGATCCACTATCGAATGGCCCTTGGGTAATCTTTTGCGGAAATCGCCCAGGGTGATTTCCGCAAAGGCTTGTTACTTCGCAGCGTCTAGCGCCTGGTCGATGTCCGCAATAATATCCTTGACGTTCTCGATGCCGATCGAAAGGCGCACGAGGTCTGGCGTTACGCCCGAAGCCGCCAGTTCGTCGTCTGCCAGCTGTCGATGCGTGGTCGATGCCGGGTGACAGGCCAGCGACTTGGCATCACCGATGTTGACCAGCCGAGTTATTAATTGCAGCGCATCGATGAACCTGGTCCCCGCTTCGATACCACCGTTGATACCAAACGACAGTATTCCGGAGGCCTTGCCACCCAAGTACTTGTCGGTGAGTGCTTTATGCGGACTGCTTTCCAGGCCAGCATAGCGCACCCATTCGACCCCGGATTTACCCTCGAGGTGCTTTGCCACAGTGAGTGTATTCTCACAAATTCGATCCATGCGTAGCGGTAGCGTTTCCAGTCCCTGCAGCGCGAGGAAGGCATTCATCGGCGCCAGCGACGCACCCATGTTGCGCAGTGGCACCACCCGTGCGCGTAAGATATAAGGCGGTAGTCCTGTCTCGGTATAAACAACTCCGTGATAAGAAACATCCGGCTCGTTTAAACGCCTGAATCGGTCCTTGTTCGCTACCCAGTCGAAATTATTGGAATCAACGATGATGCCACCGATGATGGTGCCATGCCCGCCGATATACTTGGTCAGTGAATGCACCACGATATCTGCGCCATGTTCGATCGGTCGACAAAGATAGGGTGACGGTACGGTATTGTCGACAATGACCGGAACCCCGTGTGCATGGGCAATTTCACAAACCCTGGCGATGTCGACAATGTTGCCGGCAGGATTACCCAGTGATTCGCAATACACCGCCTTGGTCTTGTCATCGATGAGAGCCACCATGTCATCGAGCTTCTCGGGATCAGCGAAGCGCACCCCGATGCCCATTTGTGGAAAGGTGTGGGCAAACAGGTTATAAGTGCCACCATAAAGCGTGGACATGCTGATGAAGTTGTCACCGGCCTCGGCGATGGTTTGAATCGCGTATGTCGTCGCTGCCTGGCCCGATGCCAGTGCCAGGCCGGCAACGCCACCTTCCATATCGGCGATGCGCTGTTCCAGTACATCGTTGGTCGGATTCATGATACGGGTGTAAATATTGCCGAGAACCGCGAGATTGAACAGATCGGCGCCATGCTGGGTGTTATCGAATGCATAGGCCGTGGTCTGGTAAATCGGAACAGCAACGGCGTTGGTTGTGGGATCCGGGCTATAGCCCGAATGCACTGCTTTGGTTTCGATTTCCATTTTATTCTCCCCTTTGAATTTTTATGGTTGTGAATGTATATCCCGCAGCTAATTTAAACCCTATCTCGGGTATCTGCAACTCGGCCGCGGACAGCTTTTGTTATTTGGCGGGAGGCGGGCAATATTCCGACCGGTGGTGAGGCAATCCCGATCGTTCTTAAGCGTTGGCGGCCAGTTTCGCTTCGCGATGAAATACGTACATTC
This sequence comes from Gammaproteobacteria bacterium, assembly GCA_029862005.1. Taxonomy (NCBI): domain Bacteria; kingdom Pseudomonadati; phylum Pseudomonadota; class Gammaproteobacteria; species Gammaproteobacteria bacterium. Next base: position 41,118 of record JAOTYD010000014.1, read on the forward strand.
CCGATCCTACTATGATCGCCACCCCTGCCCAGGTTACGGCATCGGGAAATTCGTTGAAAATGAGCAAACCAAGCACCGTCGCACCGATGATTTCAACATACTGAAACGGCGCCAGTATGCCGATCGAGGCCTGCCGATAGGCGTAGACAACGAGCAGGTGGCAGACTGTTGCAATGAGCCCGAGCGCGCCGAGTAGTGCCCATTGATGGGCTGTCGGCCAGGCGGCGGTCAGTATCGTAACCTGTTGGCTGGTGCCGTACGCTAGCGCGACAGTCATGATCAGGCAGCCGAATATACCGGCGAAGAACTGCAACCGAATCGGGTCCTCATGCCTGACCAGTTTGCGCGTCAGCACGATATAAAATGAAAAACAAAACGCCGCCGCAACCGGGTACAGCACCGCGTATCCGACTTCGCTAAAGGTGGGACGAATAATGATCAACGCACCGACAAATCCGAAACTGATGGCTGTTATGCGACGCCAGTGGATTGCTTCCTTGAAAAACAGGGCTGACAGCAAGGTGACCAGTAGTGGTTCGATAAAGAAGATCGAGATCGCATCGGCCAGGGGCAGATACGCAAGCCCGGAGAAAAAAAACAGCGTCGCCAGCGCGATCAGCGAACCGCGCACGGCATGCAGTACCAGGGCCGACGTTAACCACGGTCCGCGCGTTCTCAGCAGCAGGGGAGACATCAGTATGATCTGGAAGAAAAAGCGGCTCCAGGTAACCTGTCCCGAGGAAACCGATCCGGATAGCCATTTTGCAATCGCATCGATACCGGGCAGCATTAGCATGGCGGTGATCATCATCGCCATTGCGCTGGCAGTAGAATTCCTGTGGATCATCGGAAGGTTTGAATTCGAAAAGCGAGGCCTGCAGTCTAGTTGAATAACCTGTTTTCGGGAACCGGGAGGGCCTGTATCAAATGCGCCACTGATTTAGCTTTATCCGACCCCTCGAGCGCTCCCGTTGCTTTTTGCTTTACCCGCTGTTGGCAGGCTTGATATGCTACGCGCCTCGAAAATCCGGGTAAATGAATGAGCAAGTACTCAATTTTTGCACTGGTACGAAACGCGATCAGTTACCATGAAAACTGGGCTGCCGTCTGGCGTAGTCCGGAGCCTAAATCGGAATATGACGTACTGGTCATCGGTGGCGGTGGCCACGGGCTTGCGACCGCTTACTATCTCGCCAAGGAGCACGGCATCACCAATGTCGCGGTGCTGGAAAAAGGCTGGATCGGCGGCGGTAACACGGGCCGCAACACCACGATCGTGCGCTCTAATTACCTGTGGGATGAATCTGCGCATCTGTATGAAAAATCGATGCAGCTTTGGGAAGGCCTGAGCCAGGATTTGAACTACAACGTCATGTTCAGCCAGCGCGGGGTTTATAACCTCGGTCATAATTTGCAGGACATGCGCGACATACAGCGGCGCGTCAACGCCAATCGCCTGAATGGCATCGATGGGCATGTAGTTACCCCTGAAGAGATCAAGCGCGCCATACCCGAAATCAACATCGACCAGGGTTGCCGTTACCCGATCCTGGGTGCTTCGTTTCAACCGCGCGGTGGCATCGCCCGCCACGACGCCGTGGCCTGGGGATTTGCTCGCGGAGCCGATCTACGTGGCGTTGATATCATTCAGAATTGCGAGGTCACCGCAATCCGCCAGAAAAACGGGGCGGTCACCGGGGTCGAAACCACGCGCGGCAAGATCAAGGCGAAAAAGGTTGCCGTGGTTGTTGCCGGACATTGCTCGGTGCTGGCGGACATGGCCGGTTTTCGTATGCCGATCGAAAGTCATCCGCTGCAAGCGCTCGTATCCGAGCCGATCAAGCCGGTTATCAACACCGTCATCATGTCAAATGCCGTACATGGTTATATCAGTCAGTCCGATAAGGGTGATCTCGTCATCGGTGCCGGCATCGACAGCTACAATGGCTATGGCCAGCGTGGTAGTTTCCCGACGATTGAACATACGGTTGCGGCGATTTGCGAAATGTTCCCCATCTTCAAGCGCGTGCGGATGAACCGCCAGTGGGGGGGTATCGTCGATACCGCGCCCGACGCCTGCCCGATCATCGGAAATACCCCGGTCAAGGGGCTTTATTTCAATTGCGGCTGGGGCACCGGTGGTTTCAAGGCCACCCCGGGTTCCGGTTGGGTGTTTGCCCACAATGTCGCAACCGGCGAACCCCATGAGCTCAACCGGGCCTTTGCGCTGGATCGTTTCGTCAGCGGGTTCCTGATCGATGAGCACGGCGCTGCCGGTGTTGCGCACTAGGAGACCTGCGACATGTTATTGATCGAATGCCCCTGGTGCGGCGAACGTGATGAGACCGAGTTTTCTTGTGCGGGTGAAGCACATATCGCGCGACCGCTCGAAACCGAAAAGTTAAGCGACGAGGAATGGGCCGACTACCTGTTCATGCGCAAGAATCCAAAGGGAGCACACCGTGAGCAATGGCTGCACGCCGCCGGTTGCCGCCGCTACTTCAACGCTGAACGCGATACCGTGACGTACCGGATCAGCGCTACCTATAAGATCGGCGAAAGGCCTCCTGGCGGGGACAAATGAGCCAGCCATTTCGAATTGAACAGGGTGGACGCGTCGATCGCGAGCAGGAGATCGCGTTTACCTTTAACGGTAAGCCCTATACCGGGCTGGCGGGGGATACGCTGTGCTCGGCGCTGCTTGCCAATGGCGTGCACCTGGTTGGGCGCAGCTGGAAATATCATCGCCCCCGCGGTGTCATGAGCGCAGGCTCGGAAGAGCCGAACGCGATTTTCCAGTTGGAAAAGGGTAATCGTACCATTCCGAATGCACGTGGCACGCAGGTAGAGCTATACCAGGACCTCGACGCCCGCAGCGTCAATTGCTGGCCCAGCCTGGAATTTGATTTTCTGTCAATCAACAGCTGGTTCAGCCGCCTGATGCCGGCTGGCTTTTATTACAAGACTTTCATGTGGCCGAAATCGATGTGGATGAAATACGAGCATTTCATTCGCAAGGCATCGGGTCTCGGTGAAACGCCGCGAGAAAATGACCCCGACCGATACGAGCATACCCACCAGCATTGTGATGTGTTGGTCGTTGGTGGCGGTGTTGCGGGCCTCTCGGCAGCGCTTGCAGCTGGTCGCGCCGGCGCGCGCGTGATCATCGCCGACGAACAATCCGAGCCGGGTGGCTTGACACTTTCCAGTATGGCCCAGATCGACGGCATCGCTGCCAGCCGGTGGATCGAAAGCGCGGTGGCGGAACTGGACAGTATGCCGGAAGTTACGCTGTTATCTCGCAGCACGGTGTTTGGTTACCATGATTACAACTTCCTGACCATCAATCAGCGCCTTAGCGACCACTTGCCCGTTAACGCACGCAGCGGTGGGCGCGAGAAACTGTGGCAGGTCAGGGCTCGGCAGGTGGTGCTCGCGACAGGTGCGGCCGAACGTCCGCTGATATTTGCCAATAATGATCGCCCCGGAATTATGCTGGCCTCCGCGGTATCGACCTACGCCAATCGCTACGCGGTAAAACCGGGTAAACAGGCCATTGTCTTTACCAATAATGACAGCGCTTACCAGACAGCGCTCGATCTGAAAGCGGCCGGGGTGGACGTGGTTGCCGTGATCGATGCACGCAACGAATCCGCCAGCGAGGTCGCCAACACCGTGCGCGATGCTGGTATTCAGGTTATCAATGGAAGCCTCGTGGTTGATACTGCTGGCCGCAAGCGTCTGCACTCGGTGCAGGTTATGCGCCTGTCGGCGGACGGTTCGTCCGTGAGTGGCAATGTCAAATCACTCGGCTGCGATCTGCTCGCTGTTTCCGGTGGCTGGAGTCCGGTGGTGCACCTGAACGCACAGTCCGGTGCAAAACCGGTATGGGACGAGGCCAGGGCGATGTTTCTCCCGGGTGCGGCGACGCAACCGCAGTTCGCGGCAGGTGCGGCCAACGGCAGTCTCGACCTGGCCGGATGCCTCGAGGAAGGAACCGAAGCCGGTAACAAGGCCGCGGCAGCCTGTGATTTCGACGAGACCATGACTGCACCGTCTGCCAAAGTATTGGACAGCGAGGCAATGCTGCCATTGTGGACTGCACCATCTCCGTACACCCGAGGGCGTGGTCCCAAGGCTTTCATCGACATGCAAAATGATGTCGGTTCAGCAGATATCGAACTCGCGGTACGCGAAGGATTTCAATCCGTCGAACACGTGAAACGTTATACCGCGATGGGTTTTGGCACCGACCAGGGCAAGCTCGGCAATATCAATGGTATGGCTATCCTGGCCAAAACCATGGGACAAAGCATCGCCGCTACCGGTACCACGACTTACCGCCCGAACTATACGCCGATCAGCTTCGGCGCTTTCGCCGGACAAAACCTGGGCGACAAGCTATTCGATCCGGTGCGCAAGACCGCAATGCACGCCTGGCACGAGGAAAACGGCGCAATGTTTGAGGATGTCGGGCAATGGAAACGGCCGTGGTATTACCCAGAGTCCGGGGAGGACCTGCATGCGGCGGTGAATCGCGAGTGTCTCGCGGTGCGCGCAAGCGTCGGAATTCTCGATGCGTCGACCCTCGGCAAGATAGAAATCAAAGGGCCCGATTCGGCCAGGTTCCTCGAAATGATTTATACCAATAACTGGGCGAAACTCGAGGTCGACAAGGGCCGATATGGCTTCATGCTCGGTGAAGACGGCATGGTCATGGATGATGGTGTAACCATACGAATCGCCGAGGATCATTTCTTCATGCACACCACCACCGGTGGTGCCGCGGGCGTGCTCGCGTGGATGGAGCGCTGGCTGCAAACCGAATGGCCAGAGATGCAGGTTTTTCTGACCTCGGTAACCGATCACTGGGCGACGGCCGCCGTGGTGGGCCCGAAGAGTCGCGATGTCGTTTCTGCGGTATGCGAGAATATCGACTTCTCCGCGCCCGCGTTTCCGTTTATGGCGTCAAGAACCGGCACCATCGGAGATGTCGAATGCCGTGTGAATCGCATTAGTTTCTCCGGTGAGCTCGCCTACGAGGTCAACATTCCGGCCAATCAAGGCCGTTACATGTGGGAAAAGTTGATGCAGGCGGGGGAACCCTTTGATATCACTCCTTACGGCACCGAAACCATGCACGTGCTGCGCGCCGAAAAAGGCTACGTCATCGTCGGGCAGGACACCGACGGTTCGATTACGGTTGAAGACCTGGGACTCGGCTGGGCCTTATCGAAAACCAAGGACGACTTTCTCGGCAAACGTTCGCTGAGCCGACCGGACACGGTGCGCAAGGATCGTAAGCAGCTCGTCGGCCTGGTGACTGAAGATCCCCAGACGGTTATTCCGGAAGGCGCCCAGCTGGTCAATGATCCGCGGGCGCCGGTGCCGGTACCGATGGTGGGCCACGTGAGCTCGAGTTACTACAGTGCCTGTTGCGGCCATTCGATTGCGTTGGCACTGGTAAAGGGCGGGCATCATCGCATGGGTGAAACCGTGTACGCGCCGCTCTCCAATGGCCGGGTAATCAAGGCCGAGATTACCGATCCCGTATTTTACGACAAGGAAGGAGCCAGGCAGAATGCCTGATCTTTTCCAGCAGGAAAGTCCCCTGGTACAGGTTGAACTGGGTGAGCCGGTCGGAAATGCACCCCGGATCGAAGAGAAGCCTTTCCTGGGTTACATCAACCTGCGGGGTCGATCCGACGATACCCGGTTCCTCGCCGGTGTTTTGAAGGTACTGGGCTGTGAGCCACCCACGAAAGCCAATACCGTGGTAGCTTCGAAGGAAACTCGAATATACTGGCTGGGTCCGGATGAATGGTTGATCGTGACGCCGGCCGGGATGCAAGGCCAGTTAAAGGCTGACCTGCTGTCTGCCTTCGGCGATGCTTTTTGTTCGGTTGTTGATAACTCAAGTGGATTAACCATGCTCCATATTACTGGCGAGAACGCGGCCGCATTACTGGCGACCGACTGCCCGCTGGATTTGCATCCCCGTGAATTCAAGCCCGGACAGTGCGCACAGACTCGACTCGCCAAAGCCGGGATGACACTATCGCCGCTGGCCGATAATTCCGGGTTCGAGGTCATTATTCGTCGCAGTTTTGCCGATTACCTGCTGTTGTGGCTGCAGGATGCCGCAATCGCTTTCGAGTAGTCCGTGTAATTACTCGGTAGAATAGGTCGATTCAACCCGTCGAATATTGATCGGTATTCGATCGTCAAGCTTGTGTGGTTTCAGGGGATCAAATCCGAACAGGTTCGATACTTGACGAAAGTTCGAATCGAAAATCCACTGGGTGGTCATTCCGGCGGCATGCCCGACCATGCGTATCTTTGGAAAATCACTCTGCCAGCGGGTCATCGGTATGCGCCGCGCGAGGATCATAGTCTTCTGCGCGTGCAGTTCCTGCGCACTCAGTGCGCTCGCCTGGGACGCCGAATATTTTGCGCGAGCGGCGATAATTCTTTGCAGGTCCTGCGTGCGTTGTCGGGCCCGGGTGGTATCCAGCAGGCTATAGGTAAACTCGTTGGGCAATATGCGTTCGTCATACCCTTCGGAAACATAATTGCAGATATCGGGTTTTCTTATCAGCTTCAGGCGCCCATCTTGATCGCGTCCAATCATGGGTGAGTTTCCGGTAAAGAAATCGCTGTAAAATTGCACCCCTGCCAGGTTGGCCTCGATATCGGCGTAACTGACAATTCCGGTGAGGCGAGTCCCCATGTAAGTTTCTTCGAAAGTCAGCGATAGTTGCCTGATATCGTCAGGCTCGAATTTATTGCGCTTGCTGCGCAGCGCGTTGAAATAGTGAAAAGCATCGTCAAAAAAATGGGTTAACTTGTCGGCACCCATACGAATCCCACAGACCTGGACCACCGAGGCGAGATGAAACCTGGACGGGATGAAACGCCACCTGGCGGCATAGTAGATGCTTTCCTCGGGATACATCTGGATGCGTTCAAACTGAGGCCAGTCGGAGCAGTTGTTGGTGCCGATACACTTCTCGAACATGCCCCAGGCCACGTCGCGAATATAGCGGGATTTGAACTCGGTAAAGAAAGCGAATTCCAGCGCGGTGTCGTCAAGCGAATGGAGCTCCTCAATCGGCCTGGCATTGATCGTATTGATCACGGTCTGGAGCGATTTTTGCAACTGTACGCTAACCAGTGCCGACGAATCCGACAACGGGATATGGGCATATGTCCAGAGGTCCGATTCGCTCGCAGACAAATCGCGCCCGCAGGCAAGCAGCATAACCGCGGTGAGTACGAAGGCCGGTTTTGATAGGCGGCCAGTGTTTTTCGGGTTCATTTCCCTAGCTACCTGGATGTCAAGCTACGAAGGTGCATGCTGCTACAGGGAATTGTATTATGCAACTGACTACCGCATAGTAGCGAGATCCGGGACTTACAGTAGCACTGAATAATACGATGCGGCAAACCAACCTCATCATTGAAACGCTGAAGCGGGAACTTCGCAGGCAGGACATAAAGTACCGGCAGGTCGCACAGACGCTCGGACTATCTGAAGCCAGTGTAAAACGGCTGTTCGCAGAGCGGTCGTTTACGTTAAAACGCCTGGCGCAGGTTTGTGAATTGCTGAACCTCGAGTTTTCCGACCTGGTTCACCAGATGGAAAAAGATATCGAGCTCACCGAACAATTGACGCTCGAGCAGGAAACAGAACTGGTATCTGATATCAAGCTGCTGTTGATGGCGTATTTCCTCTTGAGCAAACTTGAGTTCGAAGACATTATCCGGATCTACGATATTTCCGAAACCGAGGGTATTCGTCTGCTGGCAAAACTGGATCGCATGAAATTAATCGAACTGCAGCCGGGTAACCGCGTGAAACTGATGATTGCTAAAAATTTCAGTTTTATTCCGCGCGGTCCGATCGAGCGTTTTTATGAACGCGAAGTCCAGGCCGAGTTTTTCGACTCATCGTTCGATGGCAATGGCGAGTTCCGAATTTATATCTCGGGCGTTTTTTCGCGCGCTGCGAACGCCGAAATCATCAAAAAGATAAAGCAGCTTGCAATTGACGCGCATCAACTCAGGCTGGATTCCGAATCCGTGTCGTTGGACGATCGCTTTGGTTGCAACCTGATAATGGCGATCAGGCCCTGGGAAGTAAAAGTGTTTGACGAATTGCGCCGCGTACCCAACGAGAAGAAATTTTAATTTAAATCACTGACCAGCGGGTAACGGATTATTCAGCCCAGGCTTTCCGGTGGCGGGCTCATGGCTTATCGAACCAGATTCGTCTTGATCCAGATGCTTTCGTTGTTCCTGCTTTGTGTCGAGCTGTAGCTGGCAGTTCCGCTTTGCGAACGCTTGATTTGTTCGCTTGCGCCCCCGATCAACAACCACTCACCGATCCGTCCGGTTATGGTAGTATTGGCATACTGGGTTTCGATGTTGCCAGCGCGTGCATTACCTTGTGAATTCTTGAACGGGCTGACCTGCAGCGTGACGTTGTCGCCGTGGATACGCGCAAGCACGTAGAAGCCGGTAGTCAAATCCTTGTATTCAATACCCCCTATGACTGCGCCGGGTACGATCCAGTGGGTGCCTGAAAAATAGGGGATTTGTTCGCCGGTTTCTATGTAAGCCTCGGTGCCCTCGGTGACACGTATTTGATGTATCGGATTGTCTTCCAGGCGCATGCGGGTGCTGGTGCTGTTGATATTGCCACTGCTGTTATTGCTACGGTAGGTGATGCTGCCACCGCCATCACCGCTATTGTTTCCGTCGGTTCCAATATCGACACTTGCATCGCCACTTTCAATCTGAATGTTAGCGTCGAGACCGAGTGCGCTGAGACCCCGGGTATTGCCCTGGAAAACGGATATCTGCAGTGTTTTTGCGGCGATATCGAGAACCTCGATCATGTCTTTAACCTGCGACAGGGTTTGCGGTGATGATCGCAGGAATATTCTGAATCCCTGACCCGATATCGCGTCATCCGCTCCCAGCATCGGTTTGACGATGGGGATGATTTCCTCGGCTGGACGATTCTGCAGTTGTATCGTAGTAATGGAAGCTGCCTGGACCGAGGATACCAGCAGAGCCAGACCAAGCAGCTTGTAACGTAGTTTCATCAGATTTTCAATTACCCGATTTTTTTATAACCGGTCCAGATCGGTATTGAACAGGAAGGTTTCCTCTAAACTGTCGTCGATATCCAGGTCCATCATTCCAAGCGACTCCATTACCTCTAGCCATTGTTGGTCGGCCAGGCGGCAGGCAATGCCGATCTGCTCGGAGGTACATTTCGAATTTTCCCAATTCGGTATCATCGACAAGATGCCAGATACCCGTTCCTCTTCCTCCTGTTCTTCTTCTTGCGCTCCATCGCTCAGGTCGAGCCGACTCAATTGATTTGCCAGGGATACGATACTGGTTTCCACGGACAAGGGTCCAATGTGATCTCTGTTATGATGTTTTCTTACACATTCAGTAATCAGGCCGGGAATACCCCATTTCTCCAGTAAGGCAACACCGACATCGATATGTGTGACGCCCAGTTTTTCGGTTTCGACCTGTAGGACTTCCTTATTTTCTTCTTTCGCAAGCTGGGTAATTTGCACGTAGGAGCCCGGGTTCACCTTTGCTATCACCAACCAGCCAACGTCGTGTAACAGTCCGGCCGTGAAAAATGCATCGTGATCGATGATACGTGCATTTTGCATCGCGAGCTGCCTGCCGATGATCGCGGTTTTGATGCAGTGTTGCCAGAAATCCCGCAATGGGAAATGGGTGACATCAAAATCTTTAAAGACGCCTGCTAAAACGGATCCCAGCAGGACCTGTTTCAACTGTTGCCGACCCAGTAAAGTGACGGCCTGGGAAATGGAGGTAACCGGATTGCGCAATCCGTAATAGGCGCTATTGATCATTTTAAGGACTCTGGCAGTTAGCGCAGGATCGGTCTGAACCGCTTCTCCAATTTTTAAACCGCTGGCATTTTCGGTTTCTAGTAGCTCAGTTACCCGGATATAGACTTCAGGCAGCGCAGGTAATTCACCTGCCTGCTTAAGCAGGGGTTCCAGCATTGGCATCCCTCAATTCATTTCAACGATAAACATCGAGTATAGCAGCGGTAAAATCTCATAAGATAAAAAAGGGTCAGAAAGAAATTTCAACCGATTTAAAGTGGTTCTTCTAGTGAGACCTAAATAATGCAAAACAGTGTAACGCCTTGCGGATTAGGATTAGTATTGGTCCAGAGCAATGTTATAACCTGCATTCGCGATGAAAATTGTTGCCTATAACATTCATTACGCCATCGGCAAAGACAATCGCTACGATCTGCAACGTATCATCGACGCGGTTCGGGGTGCTGACATCATCGCGCTGCAGGAGGTCGAAAGAAATTACGGACTACCGGATCGGCCCTTGCAGCCCGAGGACATTTCCACGTTGCTACCGGATTATTACTGGAGCTTTGACGCAGCATTCGACATCGATGGTAGCGAGAGGCGTGCCGATGGCACGATTCTCAATCGACGTGTTGAGCATGGGCAAATGCTGCTCAGTCGTTGGCCTATCCTGAGTAAACGATACTTTCCGCTGCCACGCATCGATATCGAGTCTGATTTCAACATGCAGATGGGCGTGCTCGAGGGCGTGATCGACACACCGCTCGGAGCATTGCGAGTCTACAATTTGCATTTTGGTTCGGTCTCAAGTGAGGAACGCGAGCGTCAGGCCAGTTTCGTGGTTGCGCTGGTGCGGGATGCACCTTCCGAGGGTGGTGCCTGGACCGGCCCGGTCACATCAGCGGCCGAGCGTGATTGGACGGCCGGCATGGCGCAACCGCCGATGCCGCAGAGCGCGGTGGTTCTTGGCGACTTCAATATGCACCCTGAAAGTCCGGAGTACGCCATTATCACCAGCTCAATGACAGAGGGTAACGAGCCGTTACTGACCGATATCTGGGCGTATATAAATTCGGACAGTCGTGTTTTAACCTGGCATCCGAATCCCGGGCGTCCCGGACACGAGCGCAGCGCCTGCCTCGATTACTGTTTTGTCACCACCGATCTCACCGCTCGAGCCCGGGCATCCTGGGTTGACGAGAAAGCGCAGGGATCTGACCACCAACCTTTGTGGGTCGAATTTGGAAAGGGAGCAGGTTAATGGCAGGCAATCATTCTGCAAGCTTGATGAAAGCTATTCGAGAAGGTGAATTCGTGCCGATGGATGGTGCACTCGGTACCGAGCTGGAACGACGCGGTGTGCCGATGGAAGGAACGGGCTGGAGCGCGTTCGCGGTGCGCGATCATGGTGACGTAATTCGCGAAGTGCACGAAGATTATATTCGGGCAGGGGCGCAGCTGCACATCGTCAATAGCTTTGCCCTGGCGCGCCACGTGCTTGAGCCGATAGGTCTCGGAGACCAGTTTGAGTACCTGAATCGGCAGGCCGTAGTTTTATTCGACGATGCGGTAGCCAATTCGGGTGTTGATCGCCATTCGCTCTGGGTAGCAGGCTCGATGTCGACTTTTGCTGCGAATTCCGATCGTTCACTGTTACCCGGTGATGAGGTCCTGGTTTCGAATTACCGGGACCAGGCCCGGATTCTGCATGACGCGGGCGTGGATTTGTTTGCGCTCGAAATGCTGTTTGATATCGATGTGAGCCTGGCGATGTTTGAGGCGGCGGCAGGATTTAATCTCCCCATTATCATGGGTTTTACCTGCGATCTGACCGATAGTAGTGAACCAGGGGTATGCACCGGGAGCGGAATGGGCTATCCAGGGATACCCCTCGAGCAAGTTTTGCGGACTGTTATTGACAGCATAGATACGAACAACGTGATTTTTTCGATCATGCATTCCGAGGCAGATGTCACCGATGTCGCCTTAAAGGTATTGAAGACCTGTTGGGATGGCCCGGTCGCGATCTACCCGAATTCGGGGCAGTTCGTCGATTTACGCATGCAGTTCGATAGCGTCTGCAGCCCGGACGAATTTCAGCAAGCGGCCGGCCGCTGGGCTGACGCAGGTGTACAGATAATCGGTGGTTGCTGCGGCATCGGGCCCACGCATATTGAAAGGCTGAAAGAATCGGTCCACAGTTGGCAGGGGATTCGCTGAATAGGGTAAGATGCAAGAACCATGAGGGAAGGTTTTAGTCCAATTTTCATGATGCGATCAACAGTCACCCTTGCCTTGTTGTTAACGGGATGCTTATTGTTTCCCGCCCACGCAGAGGTCGTGCATAAGTGGATCGATGCAGATGGCGTCACGCATTATTCGGACACGGCACCCGTATCTTCTACAACACAAGTATTAGTGATCGGCATCCCGGCGCGTAACTTGGTAAAAACCGATGTCGATACTAATTATTACTCAATCAAGAATCAGTGGCAGCGTTTATATAAAGAACGTCTCGAGAAACAGAAGCTGGAGTTGGAAAAAGCCAGGCAAAAAGCTGCGTTAGAAGCCGCAACCCCGCAAGTCGTCTACATTAAGGAGTCGCACGAAAAGCAATATGCGATTGGCTACCCGGGCTCGTTTCATCGCCGGTATGGACGCAACCGGTGGCATAAAAAGCACAAACATCACTATGGTTATTCGCGTAATAGATACTATCGCGGTAAAACCCCGATCGGGCTGCACGCGGGACGGCTAGAGCTGGGTTCTTACAGGCTATCGCAGTAACGCGGACACCGGTGCTAACCTTCGCTCTAGTCGATGACGATCAGTTCGCGCGCGACATCGCATAGGCGTTCACCACCGTTCCCGGTAACCACGAAAGGCTCCGAAACCGCGGCGCCAAAGTCATCAAGCCAGACGCCGGACTGGAAGTGAAAGCACATCCCCGCCTGTAGCTCGGTCGTGTCACCGGGACGCAGGCTTGCGGTGCGCTCGCCCCAGTCCGGAGGATAATTCAGTCCGATGGAATACCCGACACGGCTTTCTTTGCTGTACCCGTTCCGCCTCAGAACATCCTGCCATATAGCCTCGATCTCTTCGCAGGTTGCACCAGGCTTCGCCGCGCGCAGTGCGATGTCACCCCCTTCGATAATGACCTCGGCCAGTCGTGAAACCTCGGTCGGTGGCTTGCCGATGTGAGCCGTGCGCGTTAACGGGGCGTGGTAGTGACGTCTTGCCGCACCAAGCTCCATCACGACGAGGCCGTGGTCTGGCAGCGGTTCATCGGTCCAGGTCAAGTGCGGCGTGCTGGTTCCCTCGCCGACCTGGATCAGCGGGCACAGGCTTGTGTAATCGCCAAACTTGTTATCGAACCCGGTAATTTGCGCATGGTAAACCTCGGCAATAATTTCGAACTGACCTACCCCGGGCTTCAGCCTGGCGAGCGCCTGGTTCATGGTGTCGGTGACGATGCGCCCGGCTTCGCGCATGTAAACCAGTTCGGCTTCTGATTTGATCAGTCGAGCCCAGTTAACGAGCCCCTGGTTATCCGAGATATTCGCATTCGGCAAACCCATGACGATGTGCTGGTGGGCGCGTGCCGTGTAGTAATGGGCGTCGAGCTCTACCCCGATATGTGCCGAATCCCAGCCGCGCGCTATCACCAATGCGCACAGCTCATCGAACGGGTGTCTGACGGGGTGATGTACCAGTGGCTCGGAGAAGCCCACGATGTTTTCGCCAGGCAGATCGGTAGTGATGTGGGCCGATTTCGCATCCTGGGCGCGTCCGAACCAGATTGGCGATGCTTCTTCGAGGTGTACCAGGACCGCCTGGGGCGTATAGAAAGACCAGCCATCGAAACCGGTCAGCCACCCCATGTTGGCCGGATCCTGGCAGATCAGCAGATCAAAACCTGCGGCCTCCATGCGCTGTTTTACGTTTTTGACACGCTGCTCGAACTCTGCTTTCTGAAACGGCTTGTTGAAGCCCATCTACACCACCGGTCGGTTTACCTGTGGATAATATTACCCGAAAAACCCAAGTTATTTACATGTCGAAACTATTCGCTTGATTACCCGACGGGCTGTGTTTAGGATGCGCCACAACCAAACAGATTAATAACCAGGAACTTCGAATGACTTCTGAATTGCGAAAGTATTTGACTCATTTATCTTTTGTTTTGCTATTTGGCACCACTGTCACAACTGCACTGGCCGATGAACACCAGCCATTGCTGGATCGAAACCTGTTTTCGATCGGGGTAGGCATTTCCAGTAACTCGATCGATACCAAGAAAAATGACGAGGATGACGAGGTTGGTTTCCAGTTTTTCGGGGCTTATGACCTGGTTGAAATTAATCTGATGGAGGGTGTGAACAGCTCGGTCGAATTTGGTTTGATGGATTATGGTTTCAAGCGCGATAGCACCGGGGTCTGGGCAACCTATACGGTGGATGGAATTATCAGTGGAGACCTGGGCTGGTTGGCGCGTGCGGGTTTCGATATCGGTGACGACAGTGGCCTTATGATCGGCGCGGGTCTTAGCTACATCATGGACGAGAGAAAGGAACTCCGATTTGAGTACGTGGCGCGTGACGATGTGGATTCATTGCAGTTCAATTTTCTGTACCACCTGTAACTAAGTTTCTGAAAAACAAGGCCAGCTTGACTAGAGGGACAGTGACAGGGTTTTGACACCATCCTCCAGCCTGGTTTCAAGCGGTAGCCCGGTATTACGCAGGAGCTTTGACATGCGTATGTTCTGTGCGAGAACGGTGGCGTCCAGATGGCGAATCCCCAGGTCGCGTGCGCCGATTATAAGGTGGGTCAGCAGTATTTTACCGATGCCTTTGCCCTGCATTTCATCAATAACGGTAATGGCCATTTCCGAGTGATCGGGCCGTTCTTTGCTGGCCACGAACCTACCGACACCCACCGGGCTGCGTTCTGAACCAATTTGCAGTTCGGCTACCACGGCAACATGTCGCAGGAAATCGACCTCGGTAAAATAGGTGAGTTCCTCGGGAGTCAGGTCGCGCTTGATGCTGAAAAATCGGTCGCGCACCGAAGTTTTACTGAGCTTGAAAAATCCCTCGCGCAGTTCCCCCCGGTCGTCTGGCCGGATCGCGCGTAGATGCAGGAGCTGCCCGTCGGGCAGGGTCGCCGTGGCCTGGTAAGCTGCGTTAATCCTTGTCATGGAGCTATCTTATAAGGATTTATGTTGCAGTGCAACATTCCATATTTTTTAGCTAGGCCTGCACCAGATCGGGTCGCCTTGCCGACTTTATTCAAGATTCCGGGGCATAGGTTTTTACCCGGTTTCCTGATAACGTGGCGCGGCCCTGAGCTTGCACGATCAAACCTAATCAATGCTTGTTGACTATTGGCGTTTTGCCCGGTCGAATCCGCGTTTTCTCGGGTTCGGATTTTTCCTTGCGTTCATGTCGAGCGCGGGGCAAACCTATTTTATCGGCGTGTTTGGTGCCGGAATCCAGGCGGATTTCGGCCTAGACCCCGGTAGCTGGGGACGCCTCTATATGGTTGGCACCCTGGCATCGGCGCTCGTCATCAACTGGACCGGTGCGTTGATCGATCGACTCGATCTGCGCGTGTTCACCGCCCTCGCACTGCTCGGGTTGAGTTGTGCCTGTGCAGTGATGGGCTCGGTCACGTCACCGTTGCTGCTGGTGGTGGCGATTTTCATGCTGCGGCAGTTCGGACAGGGACTGAGCAGTCACGCTGGCATTACGTCGATGGCGCGCTACCACAGTACCGACCGTGGTAAGGCAATCGCGCTTGCGGCGATTGGCTTCGCCTTTGGTGAAGCCCTGTTGCCGGTGTTCGGCCTTTATGCTTCGCAATTGTGGGGCTGGCGTCAGACCTTTTATATCGTTGCCGCGGTCGTGCTGGCTTCGATAGTGCTGGCCCTGTGGTTGCTGAAAGGGCATCGCCAGCGTCATGCCCGACATAATGAGGCACTCGAAAAACGGGAGCGCGAACAAACTGCCCGCGGCGACTACACGCGACGCCAGATGCTGGCCGAGGCGCGATTCTATTTCATGCTGCCGGCGATGATCGCGCCGTCAATGATTGGTACCGCGCTATTCTTTTTCCCGTCTGAAATCGCAAATGCCAAGAACTGGAGCAGCCTCTGGTTGACCGGGAATTACTGGCTTTATTCGCTGGTGTCGGTCGCGACTACCATATACTCGGGCGTCCTGATCGATCGTTTCAGCGCGAGACGCGTGGTGCCTTTGTTTCTGTTGCCGCTGGCATTGGCATTGGTCGTGTTGAATACATCCGATCATCGGTTCATTGTCTGGCCTTACATGCTATTGATGGGCTTCAGTTCGGGGCTTTATTTCACCGGTTTGAGCGCGCTGTGGGCAGAACTTTATGGAGCCAGGCACCTGGGTGCGATCAAGTCGATGACCAATGCGATCATGGTGTTTGCCTCGGCACTCGGGCCTGCCCTGGTAGGCACTCTACTCGAGTGGCAACTGTCATTTCCAGCGATCTCGATGCTGCTGGCCGCGTTCTGCCTGGTTGCGACCGCGCTGCTGGTTTACACGCTGCGTACCCCGAGCAACTGACGTGCGGTGGTGCTGTCTGCGGGCCGGTGATCGCTTTCCCGCATCACGTCGATCAGGCTCGTCACCAGCGCCGTGGTATTTGCAGCGGTTTCTCCATTGGGCAGGAACAGATTGTTTTCAAAGCCGATGCGAGCATGACCCCCTGCATTGATCGCGGCCATTACGCATTCCTGCTCGCGGTATCCGAAGGCACAGGTAAACCAGTCGAGACCACCGAGATCGTGCTGCAGGAAGGGTTCAAGATCGGTGGGATCGGACTGGAAATTCACGTTGTAGCGCCCGAGCACGAATAGCACACAACGATGCCCGGCGGGAATCACACCGCGATCCCGGTATTCGAGAAAATGCTGAAATTCCCCGGCCGAAAAAACGATATGCTGGATATGAACCTGATGTTCATCACACCAGGTAAAAAACTGATGTGCGTAGTCAGGATTCTCGAAGTTGGAACTGATTTCCCGCAGGCACATACTCGCCATTTGCGGCGCTACCGACTGAATACAGGCAACCTGTTCCCCGGGTGTATAAATACCCACGGCTTCGGAGGTCACCTGGATCAGCATCTCGGGTACCCGGGCCGTCATTTCGGCAATCAGTTCACGGTACAGGCCTGCATCCAGCACGTGCTCGTCATTGGTACCGCGTACATGCGCATGCAGTGCACTGGCGCCGGCAGCGAAACAGTGTGCCGCTTCGCTGACTGTATCCTCGATTGAAACGGGCAGGGTAGCGTGGTCTAGTCTGGTTTTACGCGCACCATTGGGCGCAACCATGATAATGACGTCGCGCGTCATAGGGTTCGCAGGGTGGACTTTAGTGCGGTGTCGATCTTATTTACGATTTCGTCGATATGCTCGTTATCGATGATGAAAGGCGGGGCCAGCAGCACATGATCGCCTTGTTGGCCGTCGATCGTGCCGCCCATCGGGTAACAGATAAGGCCTGCATCCAGTGCTGCCGCTTTGAATTTCTTATGAAGACCGAGCTGCGGCGGAAAAGGCGCCTTGCTGTCGCGTTCGCGTACAAACTCGAGGCCGAAAAACAGGCCGCGCCCACGGATGTCGCCAATATTGGAGTGCTCGCCGAACCTTTCGATCAAGGCCTTGTGCAGGCGTACGCCCTGAGCCAGCACCCGATCCAGCATGCGCTGGTCCATGATTTTCTTGACCACCGCGTGGGCGGCAGCGCAGGCGACGGGATGGCCGAGGTATGTGTGCCCGTGCTGAAAAAAGCCCGAGCCCTGTTCTATCGCCTGGTAAATCGTATCGGTACAGAGCATCGCACCGATCGGTTGATATCCGGCGCCCAGACCTTTTGCGATCGTCATGATATCCGGCGCAATGCCGTCCTGGTCGCAGGCGTACAGGCTGCCGGTCCGACCCATACCGCACATGACTTCATCGAGAATCAGCAATACGCCGTATTGATCGCAGATTTCGCGAATGCGCTTGAAATAGCCATTCACCGCGGGTACCGCTCCAAGCGTCGCTCCGACTACCGGCTCCGCGATGAAGGCCATTACCTGGTCTTCACCGAGGCGCTGGATTTCGGTTTCGAGTTCGTTCGCGACACGCTGACCGTAATCGAACTCGGACTCGCCGGGTTGCTGCCCGCGGTAAGCGTAACAGGGTGCGATGTGCGAGGTTTCGATCATCAGCGGGTTGAATTGCTCGCGTCGCCACAGGTTGCCGCCGGCAGCTAGTGCACCCAGGGTGTTGCCATGATAGGACTGCATTCGCGATATCACCCGGTGACGGGAGGGCTGTCCGATTTCGACGAAGTACTGGCGTGCGAGCTTGATTGCGGCTTCGACCGCTTCGGAACCACCCGACACGAAGTAGACCCGGTCAAGTTTGCCCGGCGCTTCCTTGATCAGCAGTTCAGCCAGGGCCTCGGCCGGCACGCTGGTGAAGAACCCGGTGTGTGCGAATTCAAGGCGCTTTAGCTGGACCTTGATTGCCTTGACGATGTCGACGTCACCATGGCCAAGGCAGGAAACTGCCGCGCCACCCGAGGCGTCGAGGTAGCGTTTGCCAGTGCGATCGATGATGTAAACGCCGTCACCCTCTACCGCAAGGGGATGACTGACTTTACAATTTCGAGGAAAAACGTTACTCATTTGTTACCTGGATGGTATGCGCATGCCCAATCCTTCAGGGTCGTAGACGCAACCTGGCACAATCGTGCCAGCATTCTGACGGCCCGCAATATCAACGTCAACGCCGAGTCCATCTAAAAGTGAACTTTTACCGAACTCAACCAGGGCTATCGCGACCGGTTTTCCGACGCGGTAGCCGAAGGCGGCCGACGTGGTTTTACCAATGATACTGCCGTCGTGGTAAACCGGTTCATTGCCGAGTGGCTGCGCGTTGGTATCATCCAGCAGGATACTAACCAGTCTGCTTGCGGGTGGCCGGTCCCGGTATTCGAGCAGGGCTGTCTTGCCGATAAAATCACTGTCCCAGTCGAGCGTGAACTCGAGCCCGGCCTGGAAAGGATTCAGGTCCGTGTCGAGATCGTGACCGAAGGCCAGAAATCGCTTCTCGATACGCATCGAGGTTTGTGCAAATACTCCGGCGGGATTTGCCCCGGCGCTGATCAACGCGTCAAAAAGTTGCCCTGCATGATGTGCCGGGCAGCTAATTTCCCACCCCGCTTCGCCAACGTAGGAGAGCCGGGCTGCCTGGAGCGGAATCTCTGCGATTGCCGTGTCGCAAAATTCGAAATATCCGATTTGATTGAGCTCGGGAACGCCGAGTTGCAGCGCCATTTCGGCTGTTCTTGGTCCCATTAGTCCGAGCACTGCGTAGTCGTCGGTGACATCGGTGAGTTCCACCTGCTCGCCAGGTTCGAGATGTCGTCTTAGCCAGGCGAGATCCCGCCTGATCGCGTTGGTGCCGACGTAGATGCGGTACTCGTCGTTACTGAGCCTGAGTGCGGTCAGATCGCTCTCGTAGCCGCCGCGTGAATTCAGCATCGCCGTATAAATGGTCCGACCCGGGGATCGCGTCATGTTATTGCTACAGACTCGATTCAAGAAACGTTCGGCATCGGATCCGTTGACCCTGATTTTGCCGAAGCTCGATTGATCGAAGATGGCCGCCGCCTTATGAGCATACTCCACCTCCCTGGCCACTTGCTCAAACCAGGCGGGCTTGTCGAATGACAGTTCGGGTTCGTGAAGCTTGTCGAAATAGAGCGGCCTTTCCCAGCCGAAAAACTGGCCAAAATGCGCCTTGTGATCTTGCCAGCGCGAATGCAGTGGTGTCAGTTTCAGATTACGTGCAGTCTCCAGCTGAATACCAGGGTAGTGAATCGAGTAGTGGATACCGAGTATTTCCGGTGCGCGAGCCGTAAGCGCTGCCACCGAATTGAAGCAGGCGGGATAACGTTTTGGATCTGCCTCATATAAATCGGTGGGGGTATGACCGTGAACGATACAGTGCGCCAATGCCATACCCGCCCCGCCACCGGTAGCAACGCCCACCGAGTTCATACCGCAACCGAGAAACAGGCCGCTTGTCTCGGCACTCTCACCGAGCAGGAAGGATCCGTCCGGGGTGAAGCTCTCGGGCCCATTAAGCAGCATGCGGATATCGGCGTCAGCCAGGCAGGGCAGGCGATGCAGGGCGTTTTCCAGCATTGGCTCGAAGTGGTCCCAATCCTCGGGCAACAATTGAAAGGCAAAGTCCTTACCGATCTGCACGGGATCGATGGCCTTGCCCATGGGCTCGAAACAGCCGACCAGCAGTCCGCCGGAATCGTCGCGGATGTACAAATGGCTGTCATGATCGGATAGCGTCGGCAGATTACCCGATATCCCCTCGATCGGATTGGTCAGCAGGTAAAAGTGTTCGCATGGCCAGACCGGAACCTCGACGTCCGCCATTGCAGCATTCTCACGACTCCACAGACCGGTGCAGATGGCGATGGCATCGCAATCGATTTCGCCGGCACTGGTTTCAACGCCGATCACCTTGTCGCCCCGGGTTTTAATGCCGGTGACTCCGCAATGCTCGAAAATTTTTGCACCACTGGTTCTGGCACCCTTAACCAGTGCCGCGCAAAGATCCGAGGGCCCGACTCGACCATCGTCGGGTGACCAGACTGCACCGATCACATCACTGGCATTCATCATCGGCCAGCGTTCGCTGGCCTCGTTAACTGATATTGAATTCGCAGACACACCGTAAAGCTTTGCCAGCGCCTCCTGGCGCTTGATAAAGGTCAGCCGATCGGGATTGGTGGCGATCGACAGCGATCCCTTGCTGATCCACCCTGTGGCCTGGCCGGTTTCCTGTTCGAGTGAACTGTAGAGTGAAATCGAGTACTTGATCAGGTCGGTCAGATTCTTGCTGCTGCGCAGGGCCCGCACCTGCGCGGCTGAATGCCAGGTAGTGCCGGAGGTCAATTCATTGCGTTCCAGCAGTACCGCGTCGCTGACGCCTGATCTTGCGAGATGGTAGAGAGTGGAGCAACCCATGACGCCACCGCCGATGACAATAACCGAAGCATGCGTCGGTAATTCTGGAAGAGAGGTCGCCACGGCTTTGACCGGCAGGGAGCTACAGTATCTGGCTCAGAAATTCCTGGGTGCGGGGATCCTTGGCTTCCTTGAAAAAGGTCGTCGGAGGTCCGTGTTCGACAATGACACCGCGATCCGTGAAATATATATGGTCTGCGACTTCTCGTGCAAATCCCATTTCATGCGTGACCAGGATGCAGGTCATGCCATCTTTCGCCAGGTCCTTGATGGCAAGCAAGACTTCGTTGACAGTTTCCGGATCGAGGGCGGCGGTGACCTCGTCGAACAGCATAACATCGGGATTCATTGCCAGTGAGCGCGCGATGGCAACGCGCTGTTGCTGGCCGCCCGATAATTCGCCGGGGTAGGAGTCTTCCTTGCCAACCAGGTTAACCCGCTTGATCAGCGCCCGGGCACGGGCTTCGACTTCCTCGACGGGCTGTTTCAAAACCTTGATTGGTGCCATCATGACATTTTGCAGTGCGGTCTTGTGCGGAAACAAGTTGTACTGCTGAAATACCATGCCGACATTTTTACGCAACTTGAGCTTGTCGAGTCCGGGATCGTTAACCTCGATACCTTCCACGGTTATCGAGCCGCTGTCGATCGTGTTCAATGCATTGATACAGCGTATCAATGTTGATTTGCCAGAACCGGAAGGCCCGATTATACAAATTACCTCGCCTTGCCTGACGTCGAGGGATACGCCTTTCAATACTTCCAGGTTACCAAAGGATTTATGAACATCTCGTATAGACACCAGCGGTTGATCGGGTGTCCAGTCACTATTAGTCATCGTAAATGCTCCAGCATGCTGTTATTGACGGACTACAAATCGTTTCTCGAGGCTGATCGTGTAACGCGCGATCGGATAACAGTAGGCGAAAAATATAATCAGCGCGAAACCGAAAAACGGCACCAGTAGTTCGGGGTGGTTGTCTTCCGCTTCCATGGCCTGGCGCGACAGGGTCACGATTTCCTCGACACCCAACAGCGAGATCAATGGCGTTGCCATGGTCAGGATCGCGTACCAGTTCATCCAGGGTGGGATCATGCGCTTGAAGCACTGTGGCAGGATTATCAGCCACAGGGTTTGGTGGCGTGAATAGGCCAGCGAATCGGCGGCCTCCCATTGGCCGGTAGGCACCGAAATGATGGCGCCGCGCACGATTTCGGAAATATTCGCCATGATTGGCAGCGCCAGGCCAAACACGGCTTTGAGCCAGTCGGGAATCGGGTATACATGGTCACCGATCTGAATTTCAAAGGGCAGGGCCAGCATGACGATGAATAGCAGCACGAGCCAGGGAGAATTCCGAAACAGTTGGGTTACAAACCAGCTCGGTCCCGATATTATCCTGGCCGGCGAAATTTGCCCCAATCCAAGCAGAACGCCGGCGACGGTGCCGACCAGCATGGTCAGGAAACTGACGACCAGGTTCAGCACGAATCCCTGCCCGACGATAAAAGGCAACCAGCGCCACAGTGCATCGAGCGCCTGCGCGAAACTGTAATTGCCTTGTGCCAGTGCAAGGCCGGGCCAAAGCATGAATAACAAGGTGATGACCAGCAGACTCCGCGGTGAAAACTCGGCCAGCCAGCGGCTGAACAGCAAATCGTTTACCTGACCCGCGGAACTGTAATTGAATGGTTTCAATACCGGCAGATCGGATTCCGTGCGACCCAAAAGTGGTTTACCGACAGCTACATGAGTTTTGGATGTCATGCGCCATACCCCGGAATGCGCATGCCGCGCTCCCAGCGGCTCATACCCAGAACCAGGATTCCGACCAGCAGGAAATAGGCGAAAAACAGGAACAACATGCAGGCGTTCTGTGCGGTCGAGTAATCGTTATAAATGCTGATCATCTGGTAGAGCAATTCGGGCACTGCAATCGCGAGCGCCTGGGTCGTGGTTTTTACGAGGTTGACTAGATTGTTGTTCAATGCCGGCAAGGTAACCCGAAAGGCCAGCGGCAGGACAACGTAAATATAAATCTGTAACCGGTTCATGCCGAGTGCCTCGGCGGCTTCCTGGGTGGACTCGGGGACTGCTTCAATACCGGCCCGGAAGATCTCGACGTTAAAGGACCCGGCAAAGAAAGACAGTGAAATAATGGCCCAGCCGACGTTAGAAATTATCGGCACCTCGAGCCAGCCGTCAGGCGAGTAGGTCGGGGTAAACTGCCCCAGCGCGAAGTAGAAAAACATCAACTGGATGAGTGGTGGCGTGTTGCGAAAGAACTGGATATAACCCTGCATGAACAGGCGCAGGGTTTTGGAGTGCGCACCCTGCACCCAGGCGCCAACGACGCCGATGATAACGCTAAAAATGACGCAGATAATCGAAAGTTCGAGCGTCATCCAGAAACCCTCGATGACTCGGTCGGTCTGTGTCGGGTCGTAAAAGTAAATGAAATTCCATTTCGGGTGCGTTTGTGCCAGGTCGTAGAAGTATTGCTGAAATGAATTCATGAATTTGGCTGATGCGAAAAACCCGGCAGAAGTTCACTTCTGCCGGGTTTTTTCTGATGGTTACCCGGGTTACTGAATCCAGTCAGCGAAACGCTTGTTCTGATCCCTCAGATACTGTGTCGCCTGGATACCCCATTTCTTTTCCAGTTCGATCAACTTGCCTGACTGGTGCAGGTTATAGGTCAGGCCAGACATGAAGTTGCCGAAGATGCAATCCTTCTCTGCGAGCGGAACCGCGAGACCCCAGGGATTGTCGTCTTCGCTGTTCAGTGGCATTTCGTAAGAATCGTAATTACCCGAGGACAGGTCCGACATGATTGAAGAATCATCATAAACCCAGGCGATACACTTCTTGTCACGCAGGGCCTGCTTGGCTTCGGCATTGCCGGTAAAGGCGACAATCTTGGCGCCGTATCGGTCAGATACCACTTTATTGTAAAACGCGCCCTGCTTACCACAAACCGGCTTGTCGCGCAGATCTTCCCACTTCGCGATGCCGACACCTTTTGGTGACATTACGTTGGTGCCCGAGGTGTAGTAGTTTGGCTGGGTAATACCTACGATTTTACGACGGTCGGGACGATCTGACATAGTCGCGATCATCATATCGATCTTGCCATTTTCGAGGAACTGCATGCGGTTGGATGATTGCACCGCGACCAGTTCGAGCTCAACACCCATGGCACCGGCAGCGATCTTCGCCATGTCAGCTTCCATACCGACAATGTTACCGCTGGTATCTCGAAATCCCCACGGCTTGTAATCGGCCTTGACGCCGACGACCATCTTGCCGCGCTTCATGACTTTATTCCAGGTGTCATTGGTACAGCTATGACCTGCAGCAAGACTCGCGCTACTGGTCATGATAAATGCGGCCGTAGCTGCACTGATCAATAGAGTTTTAATTGGTTGTTTCATCGATTTCTCCAGGTTATTTGATGTTATTTATAATGCCCCGTTATTTGGATAACGGATTTTTATCGGGGCTATATTTAACTAGAGATATGACGCCGGTGCAAATCTGTTGAAACGGGAAGAGAATTTTTTGTGCTGCCACCTAGGCAAAGGGGGTGAATTTCCCAGCTTCCCAGTCGTAGGCGCTGAGCTCGGGAATGGCGATATCAATGTACCAGCCGTGCAGCTTCAGGGCTCCCGACTCGACGCGCTCGCGCACCCAGGGAAAGGTGGTCAGGTTCTCGAGCGATACCAGCACCGCGTTCTGTTCACAGGCGCGGGTACAGACTTCCTCGCCGGCCTTGGACATGGTTGCGAGTACGCGTCGGTGAGCGGGAGCAAGCATCGATACCCAGGACGGGACATACTTGAAGGCGCTGTCGTAGGGTTCCGGATCCATCATCAACTTGATGCCGCCGCAGTGTGCGTGACCGAGTACCACGAGGTGTTTCACATTTAATCCGAGAATCGCGAATTCGAGCGCCGCGCTGGTTCCGTGATAGGTGCCTTCCTCTTCCATCGGTGGGACCAGGTTGGCGACATTGCGGACTACGAACAGGTCACCCGGGTCCGCCTGGAACAGGATCGCCGGATCGACGCGTGAATCGGAACAGGCGATAACCGCGACCTCGGGGCGCTGTCCACGGGTAACCAGGTCCTCGATTAATGGACGGCTCAGTTCGTACGATCCGTCGCGGTAGTTACGATAACCCGCGAGTAATTTATCGACCGCCGACGTCATATTGCACTAACCCTGCCTGGTTGAATCCAGGCACGTAATTTATTACCCATTGTCTTTCCTGTCGCTTGCATCAAGTTTAATACCCTGGTGTTCACCACTTGCTATCAAAAGGGTAACGGCAGCTTACTGGTACGTCCGCCGTCAATGACGATCACCTGTCCGGTGACGAAGGTCGAATCGTCACTCGCGAGATAAACGGCGAGCTTGCCGACGTCTTCGGGTTCACCGATTCTGCCGACCGGGTGCATCTGGTTTAAGCCGGACCAGGCCGACTCGGGATCCTGTTGCGCGTTGATGTATTCGTCGCTCAATTCGGTTCTTATCCAGCCGGGTGCAATTGCGTTGACGCGCACATTATCCTTGCCAAGATCGACCGCCATGGCCCGGGTCAGTGCGTGCAGACCTCCCTTGGAAGCGCAGTAAGCAGTGTGTTGAGGATTGGCAGCAAGGCCTTCGATAGAGCCGATGTTGATTATGCTACCACCCTTGCCGGCACGCAGCAGCGGCAGTAACTGTTTGCTTAAAAACACGGGAGCGGTCAGGTTGACTGCGAGCATTCGGTTCCAGTCTTCGGGTCGCATATCTTCGAGTGTTTTTTCGAACATAAATCCGGCATTGTTGATCAGTACATCGACTGCACCGAAATTCTGTTCCGCGGCATCTGCCACCGCGGCATAACTCTCGGGTTGCGAAAGATCCGTCTCGATCCAGTGCACCCAGTCCCGGCTTGCCAGTTCCGACGGCAGTGGGCTACGTTGCGCTACCAGGATCGCAGCGCCGGCTGCCAACATCGCCTGGCTGATACCGAGACCGATGCCCTGGCCACCGCCGGTTATTACGATAACCTTGCCTTCAAGGTTGGTCATCGTCTAGCCGTAGACGGGTTTGGCACCGGTGACTTCGATGGTGGCACCGCAAACGTAGCGCGCGTCATATGATGCCAGAAACGCGATGACGTCGGCAATTTCCTCGGGTTCGGCAATGTGTCCCAGCGGCACGGTCTTGCCCAGGTTCCTGACGGCATTCGCGGGATCGATGCCGCGACGGATAAAACCGCTGCGCAGCATGGGTGTATTAACCTCGTTAGGGCATACCGCGTTGACGCGGATCCCATCGGGGGCGTGATCCCGGCCCAGGTTTTTAGTCAGCGCGGCTACCGCGGCTTTACTGGTGCAGTAGGCAACATGGTCCGGGCCCGGGTAAATGCCCCAGGTTGATGAAGTGTTTACGATCGCGCCGCCACCAGCTCGTTTCATATGTGGTATCGCGGCGCGACACAGGAAGAATACTGCGGTCAGGTTGACGTCCAGCGCGCTGAACCACATGTCGTCATTGGTCTCGAGGATGTTTCCGCGAGGAATGATGCCGGCATTATTAATCAGGATATCAACCCCGCCTAGCTGTTCTACTGCCTCACTAATCAGCGCTTCACAATAGGTTTTCTGGCGCAAATCTCCGGCCAGATAGCGGGTTTCCAGACCCTTGCGTTTCAATATCGCGCTGAGGTCACTGCAGTCTTCCCCGCTGCGATCCGAAAAAAGTACCTGCCCACCTTCTCTGGCAAATAACTCAACCAGAGCCTGGCCGATACCCCCGGTTGCACCGGTTATGACTACTTTCTTATCGTCAAATCGCATTGTCATAAAAATCGTCTCGGGCTGAACGGGGTTATATTGTGGCTTGGTTCTTCCCCGTTTGCCAGTTCGGCAATGAGCTTGCCGGTGATTCCGGCCAATGTCAGGCCGAGGTGGTGATGCCCGAAGGCGTACAGGATGTACTCGGACGCCGTACTGTAGCCGATGACCGGCAAAGCGTCGGGACAGGTCGGTCGAAAGCCAAGCCACTCCTGGTCGGGATGCTCGGGCAGCTCGAACATTTCATGGGCCTTGCGATTCAAGTAGCTGATAATTCGCGGGTTTTTTTCCTTATCGTTACCGGCAATTTCAACCGTACCGGCAAAGCGCAGGCCCAGGTTCGTCGGTGTCGCGTAAAAGCCGGCGTGATGCCAGCTTACCGGGCGTTTCACCAGGTGTTGCATGTTGCCGAACTGTATATGGTAGCCGCGCTCGGTATCGAGTTTGAGCAGACCTGTCGGAATTCCATCGATGGATTTCGAGAATGCGCCGGCAGCGATGACGACCCGTTCGGCGCCTACGGTTTCGCCGTTATCCAGACGAATCTGCACCGACCCCGCTCCGTGCACGACCTCAAGCGCACGCTGCCTCAGCAATTGCCCCTGGTTACGCTTGAAACATTCTGCATAACGCTGGCAAAGCGCCAGCGGATCCAGCACGTGACTGATACTGTCGAACAACAGACCGCGTTCGAACGGAAATTTCAGGTTGGGCTCGAGGTCCTGAATATCGCCGCGGTCGAGCTCGACAAATTCCGAGCCCTGCTCGCGCCGCATCTGGTTTGATGGTTTCGCGGCGTTGAATTCCTGCTGGTTTACATAGACATGCATGAATCCTTGCTGCGCCAACAGGTCACGCGCGCCCGCCATGTCGAGCAGCGGGTCGAGACCGTCATAGACCCTGGCCAATAGCTTACCGAGCACCCGGATAATCCGCTCCACTTTGTGTTTGCGGCAATTCAACAGGAACTCGATCATCCACGCAGGATGCGACAGCACGTAACCGGGATTCAGGCTTAAAGGGCTGTCGCTGGAAAACAGCAATGATGGCAGACGTCGGAACAGATCCGGACTGTTAACCGGTATGCAACCATATTCGGCGATGGTACAGGCGTTGCCGGACGAGGTACCCGAACCCGGATCCTCGGGATCGATCAAGGTGACCGCGAAGCCTTTCTTCTGCAGCCACAGCGCGCAGCTGCAGCCGACGATCCCGGCACCGATCACGGCGATACGAGTCTGGCTAGTCAAAAGGATGCTCGATTAGTTCCTTTACACGGCCCGCTAGTGTATTGAAACTCGTAATGAACCGAAACTGGAATTTTTTTACAGCTTCTTCACCAATTGTTTCTACAAATCGAGTGCCTTACGCAGCATGCTCTCCAGTAGCCCACGGTTAGCCGGGTCCACCAGGTTAAGGGCGGGCAGGCCGGACAGTTTTTGCACCAGCGCAATAGCAGCTTCGGTGTTAGCGGCCCCACCCGACACGAGATCCGGGGTGCGTTGAAAAGCCTGCTGTACCCCGACCACGGCATAAGGGTCCTGGGCGCAAAGCAGCTTGAACTTGACGTAATCCCGTATCATTTCCTTGGCAACCGCGCCGTTATAAGGTTCCAGTGGTGAAGCACCGGCTTCGGCCACCAGTACATCCGGCCTGTCCCTGGCAATCAGGGATAACAAATAGGGGAGGGCCTCACGATACAGGTTTTCATCAACCGCTGACGAAGGCAAACCGGCGTCGACAAAGTCGTAGACTGCACTGGCGCCGGCATCTTTAAAGCTCAGCATGTCTCGGTAGCGAGCGGCTCCGGTCAACTTGGCACCGACGACATTGAGCCCCATTTGCGACAGCACATGCACGATCACGCGCCCCGACATGGTTTTGCCTGACGACATTGAGGTACCGACGATCAGGATCACGGGTATATTGAAGTCAGTTGGCTCGATTTCCGGCAGGCTACCGCGCATCGTCACTTTTTCGTCGTTACGCATGACATGCCCATGGTATTGCAGCGGCATCGGCGACGATATAAATGGGGACAGCGACGTGTTCTTACCGAACAGCCCGGCCGCGGTGAGTGCATTCAACTTCCCCGAATCATCGATTGAGCGCCAGTCGCCGACAGCCTCGAGCGTCGCCACCCGCGTGCCGAAGGCACCCACCACGAGATCGTCCTCCATGACTTCTATCATGCGTC
Source organism: Gammaproteobacteria bacterium (assembly GCA_029862005.1). Classification (NCBI taxonomy): domain Bacteria; kingdom Pseudomonadati; phylum Pseudomonadota; class Gammaproteobacteria; species Gammaproteobacteria bacterium. Next base: position 70,131 of record JAOTYD010000014.1, read on the forward strand.
CTGCAGGCAACTCGAGCGCACTCAGGTGACCGCGGGTATCGAGTACCTTGCCGACCACGTAGTCGCCGGTATCCCAATGCTCGCGTGCGATCGGTGTGGATGTGAAATTCGTCGGCGTCAGATCGGAAATCCGGGTTACGGATGCAAGAAATGGATTCATGATTTAGCTCCTCGTCACGATGTTTTGTTTAGTGGTGGTGCCAGCAGTAACAGCGTGAGTAAGGCGCAGCGCACCGGCAGTAAATTCAGGTAGATGTACTCGTGGCTGGCATGCGCACCATCACCGACGGCTCCCATGCCATCGATCGTGGCAGTAAAGAGACTCGTGGTATTGCCGTCGGAACCGCCTCCGGCGGTGCCCTGTTCGAGCGCGAGGTCGAGATCTGTACCCAGTTCCTGTGCTATTTTCCACAGGCGCTGGTTCTGGTCGGTTCGTTCCATGGGTGGACGCCCGATGTGACCCTCAATCGCAAGCGAGACGCCGGGGGTTATTGCCTCGATTCCGTGGATTATGTATTCGACGCGCTCGGCGTCGGCCTGGGTTTCTACCCGCACATCCACCACGGCGCGGCTTTCGGGTGCCACCATGTTGGGTCGAATGCCGCCGTCGATGACGCCTACATTGACCGAGGTTCCATGTTCGGGATCATTCAATTCGAACAGTTTCTGAATCACGTGGGACAGTTCCAGAATGGCGCTGGCTCCCGCACCGGGGTCGAGACCGGCGTGAGCGGCCTTGCCCGTTACGGTGACCGTAAATCGCCCAACGCCCTTGCGAGCGGTTTTGATTTTGCCGCTGTGGCCCAGCGAGGGTTCCATGACCATGCAGCGATCGACCCGCTGCGCCAGCGCGCGGATATAGCGCGTTGATTCGTGGCTGCCGATTTCTTCGTCCGAGTTGATAAAACAAAGGGGTGCGACTTCCGGTTTCAGGCCCAGCGATTCGATTGCCCGCAGTGCATAGACTATTTCGACGAGACCGGCTTTCATGTCGTAGACCCCGGGCCCCCGCAGGGTGTCGGCCTCGTGCACCAGCGGCATTGTCTGCAGGGTTCCAATCGGCCATACCGTGTCACAATGACCGATCATCAGTTGCGCGGGCTGCCATTTCCCCCGGTCTTTCGGCGACGCGTAGACGTGACCGCCGCTGTTGCGTCCGGGAACGAGGTTGACACGGTAATCAATTTCCTCGAATTCGGTTTTCAGGCGTTGGCGAATCTGCGCCTGGCTGTCGCGATCGGTCGAAGGCGATTCCATCAATACCAGGTCTTTCAGCAGCCCGGTCATGGGTTCCTGCTGGTCGCACAGGTAGCTTAAAACCCCCTGTTTATCGCTCATCCCGCTTACCTTTTGAAACCGGCCGGAAACGGTAACTTGGTGGTGTTTGCGATTTCGGTAAAACGTCCCGGATACAGATAGGCCAGCAGGGGAGAGGCGAAAATCAGGTCTTCGTCATCCTGGCCCGATAAGCGCAGGGCATCCTCGGCAACCCGGGCGGCGATAATGCGCCCGAGAATGAGCGAGTTTTCGCCGAGGTCGTCGACGATCTGCTGCAGTTCACACTCGAGGAACAGGTAGCCATCCTGCACGAACGACGCGTTAACCGATTCGGCGGCAAAGGTCGGCAATGCCTGGGTGATCGGTTTGCTGCCGTCATCACAGCGCGGTGTCGCGGCAAGACTTGCCAGCACCGTTTGTGATGGCCGCATGTAGGTCACGGCAAACTGCCCATCACGTTGAATATTCTGGTAGGTGTTGTGGCGCGGGGTACAGACAAAGCCGAAATGATTCTGCCAGCTCATCGGCATTGCGAGATGCTTGGGGGCAAGATCGTCGCTGCCGTCCGCCTCGCGGGTACCGATAACAACCAACGGGAAAACCGTAAAAAAGCTCTCCCAGATGGATTCACTGGTGTCGAGTTCGATCAGATCCTTCGTTTTTGTATCGCCCATGCAAATATCCCATTGTTTTTTGATCGAAAAAAGCTAACACTGTCGCTCGCGTCGAATATTGACGCGTATCAACCTAACCGGAGTCCCTGATGAATGTGCTGAAACCCCGGCAGCCAGTGCCCGCACTGGAAGTCGAAACCCTCGATGGCCCGTGGTCGCTGGCCGATCAAAATCCCGAAAATTTTACCATGCTTGTTTTTTATCGCGGCCTGCACTGCCCGATCTGCAGTAAGTACGTTGCTGAACTCGACAAGCTTGTTGGTGATTTTGCTGAAATCGGCGTTTCGATCCTGACGTTGAGCGGGGATGATCGCGAGCGGGCCGAGCAGGCGCGCAAGGACTGGGGGCTCGATAATATCGCTATCGGTTACGGCGTTAGCACCGGGCAGGCCCGGGACTGGGGCTTGCACCGCTCTGCCGGGCGTGGCCTGACCTCGATCGGTATCGAGGAGCCGGCCGAGTTCAGCGAACCGGGTTTATTCGTCGTGCGCCCCGATAATACGCTTTACTGGGCCCAGGTCAGCACGATGCCGTTTGCACGCCCGCACTTTCGTGAAATTATCGGAGCGCTCAAGTTTGCATTGGAGAAAGACTACCCGGCGCGCGGTGAACTCAGCTGAGGGCTTCTAACACGATCCTCACGCAAGTTTATTTAAATTAGAGTTCGAGGCCTTACTGCAAATAGTACCAGGTGGAATCATTTGAGAACCGTCTGTTCACTCGCTATCCTAGGCGTGGATTCCCAAAGCAGAGGTTTACTCTTGTTTTATAAGCTTCTGAGTTCGGCCAGGAACGGACGATCGTATTAATTAAGTAAATGGATGCCTTTTATTTTCCATTCATCCAGTCAGTGATTTAAATCGATTGCACAAAGAAACATGACCCACACAAGAGGCAATCCTCTACGGCCTATTGAAAACAGGGATTAGAAAATAGTACATTAACTCTATCTTTTTCATGTCTTATTGATTGGGAGCATTAGTTTCGTCTCTTCAAATTCAGAAGTGGTATTTTTTGAAGCAGAATAGACCCCGGCAATCGATAGCAGGCTATTAATCGTGCACTTTACGTGGCCTATCGCTATGGGCTGAGATGGACTCACGTATCCTTTTTTGAAGGGCACCAGGCTATCATTTTCCATCAAATAGGTGCCATTGGTTGAATCTAGGTCGCAAAGGTAAATTCGGCCATTTTTAATTTTCATTGCGGCATGTCGTCTGCTGACAGAGCGGGAATTTATATAGATATGGTCTTCTATATAAACATCACCTTCTCTGCCTATGATATAAGTATGACCGTCTATAAGTCCGAAATCCTTGCTCAATTTGTTACTCATTTTTGCCCTGCTCCAATACCGTCCTGTGGCCCCCAAGAATATACCTACCACGAGATGTTAGACAATACATCGCTTGTGCCGGTGTCTCGAAGCCTAATGTTTTACGACACGAAACAATAAACAAAGAAACAAAGGGGTCGGATATCGCCGATGACTCATCGAGTTTGAGTGGCTGTTTCCCCGATATCAGACACTCAAATCTGCAACACCAGGGTCATTACTTCAGCCAGAACCAGAATCTCTGTAGCCAGGTCCGGTGCTCATGCGAGTTAGTGACTTTTTGCGACCATTCGGTGGTGTCATAAAATATGCCCTATCCTATTAATAATGTGATCAGGTGTACGTTATGAAATCTCTATAGCATTTATGTTGGCTTGTTAGTTGTAGTAAGAAAAATGGTATGGGAGAGTTGGCAGGTGATTGATCAGGCAATAGAAATACTAGAAGCAGCACTAATTTATTCATTGAATCCAACGACTTGGGTGATAGTGATTTTATTGTCTATTTGGGTTAAACAGTTTTGGAAACCCGCAGTTTCAGGCATAGTGATGCAAGTAGCCAGCTTGGTTCCGCTTGCCATATATTTAGATTAAATTGACGAAGCTAGTCTCTACGATTTATTAGGTGGGGACAGCGTCGCAGACACTGTGTTTCTTTTTAGCGTACCTGTTTTGAGCGGGATGATTATATCTACATTAGTAATACCATTGGTTAGGCGGCGCCGGCAAAGACGGGAACCGACTATCTCGCTTTAGTAGTACCCCGTACTTACTCATATTTCTAATAGTCGGCATCCTCAGGGTCGAAATCAGATGCTGGCGTAGATGATTTCATGTTCGGCTTTCCCGATAGCTGACACTCAGAATGTAGAGCTCAGTGGCGACCTTCGGCCAGAAACGGACACTGTCAGGATTCTTTACAACTCGGCTGATCAAGTGTAAAGAATTTTTACACTAGAGCATATATTCAACTGCCTTAATACAAACTGGCATCTCCAAAAATGCTCTACTTTGGCGAGGTGGTATGCATATTACGAGAACTGCTTCACATCTTTATCTACAAATAAATTGAACATATAAAAACTTGGGAACATTGGCATAAATTATGCCTTATGTTTGATGGATGTATTAATTTTAGGGAGACATCAAATGAAAATAAGACACCTCATCAAAGCCCTTGGAGGCTGTACATTGGTTGCCGCTGTATTGGTCTTCAGCTCGTCGACAAACGCCGCCCTGGTGACCCAGCTGATTCACTTCGACGATGCTAACAACGGCTGGAAGTGGTACAGCGACGTGGACAATAATTTCCTCTTCGACCCGACTAACCTTCAATCCTCCACGCTCTGTGCCGACTCGACGAGTGGCGGCAACGGTAGCTGCGTAATCGAAGGCACACAGGGCGTGTTGCCCCGAATGACGCGGCCCGAGAATGGGCCCACCTCGCAAGGGTCTGCAAGCACAGAACCTGACATCTCGGGCGATGAGCTCCTGTTCACCTTGGACTCGTTCTATTTCCTTCTGACCGGAAAAGGTGAGGGCTCGGAGAATGCGATCACGGTTACGGGTAGCAACGCAGTGTCCCGGACGTTCGAGTTGGGAGGAAACTATGACCCAATGGTCACTTTCTACGAGGGCCTCAACGCAGGCGACGCGGCTGGCGACTTGGTGAAAAACACAGGGTACATAGCGGCGTTGGGTGACTTGTTCCAGGATGTCACTTGGATACAGTTCGGCGCACCGACGACCGCGCAGGTGCGGCTCGACTGTGTCGTCGCCACGTTTGACGGCACGACCACAGAACCTCTCTCCTCCTTCGACGGGGGGTGCGGCGGTGGTGCCAAGGTCCCTGAACCCTCTATCATCGCTCTATTCGCAGCCGGCCTCTTTGGTTTAGGTTTCGCACGACGCAGAAAAGCATAACCAATAACTACTTTTTGAAGTAACTAAGCCATCTCAATCGAGATGGCTTTTTTTATGGGCGTCCGAGTTGGGTCGAAAGCCGACCCCTACTAATCGTTTCTGAGTGTCTGTTTTCTCCTAAGCAGACCCTCATAAAACCCGAGCAGGAGGCAATCTTCGGCCAGGAGCGGACGCTCGAATCGGTAAAATATTGCAATGATTTCCCGTGCATTATTCATTGCCAAACAGGTTGAACAAATTCAAATCGTACTTGTACGGCACTAGTCTGGATGATTTCGTTTTAGCGCCGATCATACTGAGATAGACCGACATATTATGGTTTTCTATATTCCTCTGGTTAAACGGTTGCTGGGTGAACTTAGTCGCGCGTAACATGCTATCAAGGCCTGCTAGAACCGCATACTGATTCTCGGCCAACAGAATGACTTCTTTACCTGCATGCCAGTATACGTCGAGATTGTTGATATCCAGCGGATCGAGTGGGGGCACTAGCGGAACGATGTCAAGAGGGGTGACTACGCGGATAATGTTGATGTGACTGATTTTGTTGGCTCCAGCTATATTAGTGACTTTAGGCTGACCAAACGTGATTACCTGGTCGATATTGAACTGGTCGGCATCAAGGTACATTGCCACTACAAGAGCAACCGCTCCGCCCAGGCTGTGTCCGGTAGCACGGATTTTATAATCAGCTTTGATTAGCGGTTTCAATTCCGCGTAAACCTGCCTTGCTGCGAATGCAAATCCTTCGTGTAATTGAATCCCCGTGTTCTGATCGACTCTTAATTTGAGTAGGATATCGACCATTGCATTTTCGATATTGGAGGTACCGCGTACCGAGATAACCTGGGTCTCGGTTTGCTTGTTGGTCGCAAGGAAATATGAAATCTGGATATCTGGAGCTGTTTTATAAAGCGTAAGTGTGTAATTACTTGATTCGAGAAAGGTGCGAATTTTGACTTCAGCATCATATGCAGCCTTGGCAAAGCCGGCTTGATTTTGAATCTCGATAAAATCAACCGAACCTGTTTCACTTGCCGACAATGTGACGCTGGTAGAGATCAGCATCAATGTCAAATAGAAAGTTTTCAAGTTTAGCCGGCGTATCTTTAGCATCAAGATGATTAGTCTGGGGTTTAGTGACCTGGGATATTGAGCACCGGACCTAGATTATAACTTTACGAATAACTCGCAAGGTCAACATTTCACAAATCCTTATTAATTGTTGCGACACGGTCACTATCCCTGATTGCTGGATGACTGATATGGCTTTCGTCACAGCAGAAAATATCGCGAGATCTAGTCCTCCTGTAAACGGACGCTGAAAAACACAATCTGAGCTTCTGAGATCGGCCGTAAACGGACTCTTGCCGAATCAGAACTTCTTCCAATCGTTCCCTTCTTCAACTGCTGACCTGTCAAATCGAGGCAATTGATCATTAACATCAAACCACTCGATCTTTTCTGCAAAATGAACATGGGCTTGAGGCGTTATTGCATTGGGATCATCCAAAGTACCTATATGTATTTGGATGTAGTCAGGAAAATGGATAGCCTCGTAAGTAAGAGAAGAACCACAATTCGGACAGAATCCGCGAGTCACACCTGCAGACTTGTATTTTGCTGGTCGCCCTCTTGTAAATATGAGGTCGGTGCCCTTAATTCCAAGCCAGTTGGTGACAACGGAGCCGGTCATTCGGCGACAACTCTCACAATGGCAATATCCAGACCAAACGGATTCACCTTCAATTCGATACTGAATATTCCCACATAAACAATGGCCGCTAGCGATTTTCCCGGGCATATCTACCACCTATAAACAGATCCCGAAATAATATCATGTGGACTTGTATATCCCTTAAGCAGACGCCTAAATTTAAGATCCCAAGGTCTGGAAACGACCAAAAGCTGAATCTCGGTCGCAACGGAGAACCCCTTAATGTAGAGGGCTTAAAATCGAATCAAGCCAATTTCTGGATAGGCTATATTGTTAAATTACGATATCCACAATAGCCTGCGGGACCGGCTGGGCGTTATTAAAATTCATTGTGACCAGTTCACGTTTATCTTGTGGCACCCGCTGATACAGCCAGTCATTTTCGTTGTCAGGATGATCGGGCAAGTAAAATTGCGTGGTCAGACGCTCATGATTATCAACCAGTACCTTAACGTGTATGTGTGGCGTGCGTCCCGCATAGGGAACAGGTTTAATAGTTCGAAATGCATAGCTACCATCAGAAGCACTCAGATCATGACCAAAACCCTGAAATGCTGGGTCACGCGAGTTCCATCCGGAATCGCCGCGGTGGAGATAACGTCCATTGACATCGCACTGCCAGATTTCAACACGCGCCCCGACAATCGGATTACCCGTCTTATTTAACACCTGCCCATGAAGCGCCACCACTTCCCCACCGGCTTGCTCAACTTCGCCTGCGATCTTGACTAGATCGTTATCAATATCGTCATAGCGCATCCCGGTAGTGGGATAAAAAGGCCCTTCGGAAGCGGGCGGGGTTGAAATTATGGCCTTGGCCAGTCCCGAAACCGGAAAGGTCATGATTCCGAGAAACAACTTACGCCTGCTCAGATTAATGGGATCATTCATGGCGCTACTCCTAAAATTGAACTATTTGGTAAGTGTACTGCATGTGAAAATGCTTACCCAATATACCAGAGATATAACATGGCTCGGCGCTTCGTTGTAGTTCCACTGAATATTCGATTCTAAGGGCCTGTTTTCTCCAAAGCAGACGCCCAAAATGTCTAGTTCAGTGGCGACAAACGGCCAGGAGCTGACGCTCAGAATTTATTATTTGAACTTCCGCTTAGGACACAAGATGTGTGAAAACCGTCAGATCGAGTCTGAACCACTGCACTTAAATTAAGACTAGACTGGACTGTCCTCATATACTCTTTAAATAAATCCTTTCCCTTTTTTTAAGGTCCCGATCATTATGGTGTTACTTTAGGAAGTTCGTTAGAAAGAATATCAAGATTGGGAAGCATAATGATCTCTATGCGACGATTGAGCTGCCGACCTTCTTCAGTTTCATTATCAGCTCTTGGGCGAAATTCACCAAATCCGGCGGCTGAAATATTCTCAGGATCAACATCGATATCTGTCAGTAAATGGACGACTGTGAGTGCCCGGGAAGTGGATAGTTCCCAATTACTGGGAAACTGTGCACTTTTAATTGGCTTATTGTCAGTATGCCCTTCAATTTGAAAACGCCTGTCTGAAAATTGGCTAAGTACCGAGCCGATTTGAGTCAGGGCCTCTTCGCCTTCAGGATTTAAGTTAGCGCTACCGCTTTTGAACAGGACATTATTGGGGAGATTGATGACAATTCGACCTTGTTCAATGCTAACCGTTAATTGGCCGCCGTCAATCATGGTTTTCAAGGTATTAACAAAATTTTCATATATTTGATTACGACGCTTGGTTTCGATCTCAATATCTCGTAGCGTAGTCATTTGTGCCTGTGATTCTGAGAGTTCCTGTTGGAGATCCTTTTTTCGTGCTTCAAGTTTCATTAACTCATCCACAGCCGTCACAACTTGCATTCTGGCGGATTTTAGTTCCTGTTCTGTTTTCTGTATTTGTTGTTGATTACGATTGATTTCCTCCTGAGCCAGTGCATTCTGCATTTTGGCGGCATCTAACTCCTGTTCTGTTTTCTGTATTTGTTGTTGATTACGGTTGATTTCTTCCTGAGCGCTTCCCAGGGATTGGCGCATCGAATCCATTTCAGCAAGTGCCGCTTCATGTTTACCGCTAGATACGCAGGCAGATAAAAATAATAATGGGAGAATAGTGAAGGTTAGTGTGCTAATTCTCAAGATGACTCCCTGATGCTGTGTTGGTCTACTGAAGCAAAGATTGTGTGCTTCATTAATACTTTTCTTTATAGTTAGGCCGCTATCTGGATGTGCGGCTGATTGTGCTGAATCAGGATTGCGGTCTTGGTACGCACTTCGCTCGCTGTTGCAAATACAAAGTCTTCTGGCTCAATATCGTTTTCATCCATCCAGTCAGCAACGGCGCTGAGGGGCAGCTTGTGTTTGATTTCTGGAAGTGCTTCGAGTGCGTTTGCGACCGCAGTGACAGCAGCGAGATATTGATAGCATTGCATGTCTGATTCCTCCGTGTGTATTGGGCCTGTCAATTGGTACAAATTGAGAGGAGCGACATTATATGGCTTCAAGATGTTATTTTGTGTAGAACCTGCACGTAAATATTTCACAGGCCGTTCAGCTTCGGTGCGTCGAGCTTGAGCGTCAGTTTTCTCCTAAGAAGACGCTCATAAGTACCTGGTGGGAGGCAATCTTCGGCCAATAGCTGTCGCTCAAATTGGTAGAGTCTTCGGGGAGAAATTTCACTAATTCCACTTATCGACTGTAGTAGGTCGCCGATATCTGGATTCTTGTGAACAAATCCACATTTTTAGGCTGCTGATTCCCTGTGGTTTTTCTTGCAAGGGATATAATTCCCATATGCGTGTAAAAGTTAAAGACGAAGTGAGAGGTTCAGGGCATGGGTAAACGAAATCTTTGGAAATTGAATGTTATCGGACCTGTATGCATGCTGCTAGCAGCGTGCGGTGGTGGCGGAGGAGGTGACGAATCAACTGGCTCTATCTCTGTGAGTGTAACTGATGCACCTGCACCCGATGATGCTGAAGTTTGTATACATTTTTCGGGAATTACCTTGCATCACTCTGATGGTGACCGGATCTCGATACCCTTTGATCCAAGCACCTATGTCGATGATACAGGCGCTTGTGAGGATAATGTGCCTTCTGACACGCCCCCACCTGCTAATCCTGCAAACAACGCTGTGAATTTAAGTTCACTGCAAGGTGTGCTAAGTGTCGCCCTGGCAGATTCGATAGAGGTGAAAGCCGGGTTTTATAACTGGATCAGGCTAGATGTCGATGAGTCACTTTCATACGTCATCGATTCAGGTGGACAGTGGGACCTGAGATGCACGAGTTGTGACGGCGAAAAAAGTGGCCTCAAACTTAATCGGGGAATAACCGTACCGGCCGGAGGTGAAGCGGAGTTCATGATCGATATTGATTTGGCCAAGTCCTTGAATCAAAAACCGGACGGCAATTACCAACTGCGTCCTACTTTGCGACTAGTTAACCTGGTTGAAACGGGCAATATCATCGGGACTATTGACGGTGGCCTCATAACTGGACCGGTAATCGAGTCGGAAACAGTATGCAGCGTATACGTTTACACAGGGCATGATGTCATCCCCGATGATTACCATCCAACAGATAATGTCCTGACATCAACCGAGGTTGTATATGATACGGATAGCGGATTGTACGAATACACTGCGGCATATCTGCAAACAGACAGTGGTAATGGTCCTACTCCTTATACATTAGCACTGACCTGTGATACTGACGATGCAGACGTAGATCAGAATAACGATCCGTTAAGTTCAACAATTACGGATGTAATCTTTACTGATGGTAACACTGAAGGTGTGGGGCAGAATGCTGATCTTTCAACCAATCAGCCTTTAGTTAAGGACTTCCCACCCCCGGTAATTTAGTTGGTAGTTGGTACTAAGTAGTTAGCGACGCCCTTCAGGGCGTCGTTTGCTTTTTAATCTTGGATGTCCCCTTTGGGTCCAGAGTTTTCACACACTCTGGGTCGTTAACAGATCTTGATTTCCTAAATCTGAGCGTCTGCATTTTATTGTTTCCTGAACTTCAATGCAGACGTTTTAAAAGGAGTCGTAGTTCAGGCGCACCCCCAGATTCGCTTAGAGTTCGATTTCGTGGGGGAGATAATCCTGCAGTAAATGACACAGGCAGTCCTGGCGTACGACCAGCTTGTCGCGGGTGAGCATAGCCGGCATCAGGGTATTGTTGAGATAAATCTTACCCTCCTCGACGCGCACGATGTCATCGGTGACATCATGCCCTTCTGTGTCGGTGATTGATATCGGGCGCGCGACGCGGGTGTAGCCGAATACCTGGTGCGGATCTATCGGAGTAAAGTTTCGATCCTCGATATCGTTCTCGAACCTCAGGTCGGCATCGGCCGCAGGGTCAAATTCGAAACTGACGTGCTCGGGAATGTTCAGGGTCAGGTGCGATTCAACCAGGTGCAGCGCATGTCGGGTCGGCTTGGTGTGTGGCAGTTCATCGAGGGTTAGCATGTCTTCGAGGAATCGACAGGCATGCTCGATGCCCTTTGGATCCCCGGGTAGTCCACACTCCAGCGTGGCTGCCGGACAAATACTATTAAACGCCATAGTGCAGACACCATGGTGATTGTAAACCATTCCGACCCGGTTAAATCTCGCTGCCAGGTTCTGGTTTTCCAGGGTGGGATCGGTGATGCAGGCATAATGTGGATTCTTGCCCGTATTGTTGTGGATATCGATTGCCACAAACAGGGGCAAGCCGTGTGCAATCTCGACCACGCGCTGCATCATTTGCGAGGTGGGGCTGGGTTCCTGGTCGGTACCCGGCCAGCAACGGTTATAATCCACCTGCCCGGGTAAAAAGCGTCGATTCACCTCGGCCGCCCGTACGTTGCCGATAAACAACAGAATCGAGCGTGGCAAATCTTCCGCATGCTTGTCCAACACCCGTTGCATGACCTTGAGACCGGTATATTCGTTACCGTGCAACAGGATTGAAACAAACAGGAAATTCGGATCCTTGCCGTCCAACTGGATCAGCGTCGGGTTGGGAAACAGTGTGCGGATGTTTGCTGTGCTGATGTCGAAGAAGCCATCGGGCAGACCGTGCAAACGATCGAAGTTATCGATCATGTGCCGGGGTCCTGCCACAGGTGTACGGGTTGTCCGCTGCGCGCCTGTTCAATGTAGTCACATACCAGGCGCGCGCTATCGCCGAACTGCTTCCAGTGCCTGGTTATCCAGCGCGCGCCGGTGGCCTCGCGTTCGACGCGGGATTTAATCACGTTAAGCCAGCGGCTGGTGTCTTCAATTCCGGCCGTTTCAAAGTATGATTGTGCCAGCGGCAGGGCGTGCTCGAGCAGGGCCCGTTTCAACGGCAACAGCTCGCCGTTTATCCAGTGCACCTCGGCATTAAGGCCTTTACGCGCGGCGCGGTAGAAATCGGTTTCAAGAGTTTCGTAAGGGACACCGGTCAGCTCGTCGCCCGACGCCTTCAGGCCCTCGGTCAGGCCAACGTAAAATACAATGTTGGCAAGCGTGTCGATCAGGGTTGGACCCGACGGCACCACGCGCAGCTCGAGACGCAAGTGATACTCCTCGCCCCGGTTGCGCGCAATGATCGGGCGAACCCAGCGCCAGATCGTGCCGTTGTGTAGCGCCAGGTGGTGCAGGTCCTCGACTGGCCGGTCCAGGACCTCGGGTAGAATCGGGCTGTAATAAAAATTGTCTTCGAATAAATCGAGCAGCGAATCGATATAGCGCTTGCCGAGGTGAACCCGCGGAATGATATGATCTTCGATTTCCTGGGGGTTTCGTGTATCGACCGCCTGTTTGAAGATTCCGATGCGCGACTCCTGCCAGCAGCACTTGCCGAGCACCAGCGGTGCATTCGCAGTTGCGCCCAGCACCAGCATGCTGGACCATAACCCGGCATGGTAGGTCGGAACGATTTCGTCGAACGGCACCTGCAGGTGAATCTGCAGCGAGGTTGCAAGCGCCTCGAGCATGACGTCGTCCTTTTCGACCTTGAGGATTTCGTCACCCTCGAGGTGCAGACGGATTGCCTGGCCGCGCATGTCGAGTAATTGCCGGTTGAGCTGGTTATAGCGGTGCAGCTCGGTCATGTAACCGTCTGGATTCAGGTGTTCGGGTGTAACGCTCGGAAATACACCGAACATTCCGATCTGGGTGTCAAATTTGTGCGCAGAGTCTTCGGCCTGTTGAAACAACATTTTCAGGTCAGCTTCGACCCGGTTGAAGACGTCGGTTTCGTAAGGGAACGGGTTGCCGTTAATCTCCATGTTGAACTTCGCGAGTTCGGAAGTGAACAACGGGTTGCCGGTGGCGTCGATAATTTCAATATTATTACGGCTCGGGTTACCGACGGCGTCCGCCAGGCAGAGTTCCAGTTCATAACCGAGATTACGGCTGCTGTTGTCAAATGTCCCTTTTGCAAACAGTGAACGCACGAACTCGGTTTCTTCTTCCAGGCGTTGCTGGAAACGATCGTAGTCAGCTTGTTCGAAGTTGTCTTTTTGGATTTCTTCGCCCATGGTGTTCGAAGTATAAGATAGATATCGAACCCGTGCCTACCTCGATCTTGAGGATGCTAGTGTTAACTCCAAAGCCTGTTTATACTTCGCGCTCGGCCAAGTAAAGATTAATATGCCCGTCATCCTGCAAGTATCCAACCTGGTCAAGTGCTTCGGTCAGTTAACCGCGGTTAATGATGTCAGTTTCGAGATCTCGGAAGGCAGCTGCTTTGGGCTGCTGGGGCCGAACGGGGCGGGTAAAACCACTACAATCGAAATAATGGAGGGTATCAAGACCCCGGATGCGGGCGCGATTCGCTACCTCGGGGAGCCGCTCGGCCAGCAGTTTCGCAACGAGGCCGGCATCATGTTTCAAACTACCGCGCTGCAGGAATTTATCACGGTGCGTGAAATCATGGTGCAGTTCAGCCGCTTTTATCCGAATACCTCGAGCATCGATGAACTTGCCGAGCGCTACGCGCTGCATGAATTTCTTGGCCAGGATACACGTAAGCTTTCCGGTGGACAGAAACAGCGCCTGCTACTGGCGATGTCGTTGATCAATAAACCCAGGATTCTGTTCCTGGATGAACCCACCACGGGTCTCGACCCCCAGTCACGCCGTAACCTCTGGAAACAGGTGCAGCTGATCAAGGAGCAGGGTGCGACTATTCTGTTAACCACGCACTATATGGAAGAGGCCTACGAACTTTGCGATGAAATTGCGATCATGGATCATGGTCGCATTATCGCGCACGACGCGCCGGATGCGTTGCTGGCGGCGCATTTTGACGATGTCGTTGTACAGATCCATGCCAGCGATATCCCGCGAGAAATTGGTGAAAAGGAATTCCAGGCAATTTATCGCAATGACAGCGCGCATATTGTTACCGGCGACGTCAACAGAACGATTGAACACCTGCTGCACTTTGATATCCCGCTCGATCGTCTGCGCATCCGTGCGCGTGATCTCGAGGACCTGTTCCTCGAATTAACCGGCAAGGAACTGCGCGCCTGATGTGGAATCGAATTTACGCGCTTTTTGTCGCGCGCAACCTGGAGTTCATCCGCGACCGCTCCGCGCTTGCCTGGAGCGTTTTGTTGCCGATCCTGATTATCTTTGTCTTCGCCTTTGCGTTTACCGAGGAAAATCCGGAAAAATTCAAGGTTGGGGTGATCCTCGGCGACGAAACTGAAGGTGCAGCGGCGGCGTTTAAAGAGACACGCTTCATCAACTTCATCAATTTCGATGAAGTCGAGACCAATCTGTTTAAAGTAGAACGTCACCAGATTGACATGCTGTTCGACCCGAACACCAATCGCTACTGGATCAACCAGACCTCGCCCAATGGTTATATCGTAGAGAAGCTGTTGATTGCGGCCTATGCCGATTCTGCCGAGTCGCTGCAGCAAACCCTGGTCGAGGGCGATGAAATTCGTTATATCGACTGGGTTATTCCGGGCGTTATCGCGATGAACATCATGTGGGGTGCCCTGTTCGGCATCGGCTATGTAATCGTACGCTATCGCAAATTCGGCGTGCTCAAGCGCCTGCGCGCAACCCCGGTCACGGCGATTGAATTCCTGAGTGCCCAGATTTTGTCTCGGTTGTGGCTACTGGTAGTGGTTAATACCGTGATATTTATCTGCATGGATTATTTTGTCGGTTTTCGTATGCTGGGTTCCTATTTCAACCTGTTCCTGGTTTTTACGCTGGGTTGTATCAATTTAATTTGCTGCGGGCTGGTGGTCGCGGCCCGCATCTCGACCGAGGAGGTCGCCAACGGCGTTTTGAACCTGTTGAGCTGGCCGATGATGTTCCTGTCTGGCGTCTGGTTCTCGCTCGAAGGGGCACACCCGTGGATGCAGAAATTTGCCCTGATCCTGCCGCTTACCCATGTCACCGACGCGGCGCGTGAAATCATGATCGACGGTGCCAGCATCGTGCAAATTTCGGATCACCTGCTGGTGCTCGGTGTGTCGAGCGTAATCCTGCTATTGATTGGCGCGAGGATTTTTCAATGGGAGTGATATCCGACCAGACCATCCTGTTTTGCCTGCTGGGAATCGTATTCGGGCTGCTGGTATGGGGCAAGATCCGCTATGACCTGGTGGCGTTCGGGGCGCTCGTGGTTGCGATCGTGATCGGTGTCGTGCCGCAGGAGGAAGCCTTCTCAGGATTTGGTCACCATGCGACGGTCATCATTGCACTGGTATTAATCGTCAGCCGTGGTTTGTCGAACTCGGGTGCGATCGAGTTGATCGCCCGGCACGTGGTTGAAGGCGGGCGCTCGTTGTATCTCCATATCAGTATCATGTCGGGTGTATCAGCGGTACTGTCGGCGATGATGAACAATGTCGCGGCGCTTGCGCTGCTGATGCCGATCGATATGCAGGCGGCGAAGAAAGCCAAGCGCAACGTGCGTTTAAGCCTGATGCCGCTATCGTTCGCGTCGATTCTCGGCGGCATGATTACGCTGATCGGCACCCCGCCCAATATCATCATTGCGAGTTTTCGTGAAACCGCGATAGGCGAGCCTTTCGGCATGTTCGACTTTTCACCGGTGGGTGCGGTCACGGCCCTGGCCGGAGTAATATTTATTGTCCTCGTCGGCTGGCGGCTGATTCCGGATGCCGACAACGATGAAAGCGGGCTCGAGCTACCATTACCACACGAAGACTACGTGGCCGAAGTTCGCGTCCCGGAAAATGCGACCGTTATCGGCCGGCGCGTGCGGGATCTGGACGGCGAGGCGGATGAAGCCGATGTTGCGATCGTCGGCCTGGTGCGCAAGGGTAAGCGGTTACCCGGTCGTGCGCGGCTCGAGGAAATTCGCAAGGGGGATATCCTGGTGATCGAGTCCGATGCGGAGCACATAGACGCCTTCGTCGGCGCCTTCAAACTCGAGTACGTTGGCAGTGAAAAATATATCGGCCATGCCGCCGAAGGTTTGACCCTGGTCGAAGCCGTCGTGCCCGAAAATGCACGTATCGAGGGTCGCAGCGCATTCAGCCTGCGGCTGCTGTACCGGCACGGCATAACCCTGCTCGGCGTGTCGCGCCGTGGCAGAACCTTCCGTGAACGGGTGCGCAAGCTCGAGACGCGTGCTGGCGACGTGTTGCTGTTGCTCGGGCCCAGCGAACGCCTGGACGATATCGTCAGGTGGCTCGGGTGCCTGCCATTGCAGGAACGTGATCTGCTGGTCGTGCAACGTCACAAAGCCTGGATCGCGGTAACCGGTTTTGCGCTTGCAATCGCGGCGGCGACCTCGGGGATCATGCATCTGCCCGAAGCGTTGGCACTCGTTTGCATGCTCATGGTGGGATTTAATATCGTGCCGCTCAAGGAACTTTACACTTCGATCGAATGGCCGGTCATCGTGCTGCTGGGCTCGATGATCCCGATTGGTTCCGCGCTCGAAGCTTCGGGCGGTACCGCATTAATCGCCCAGCAAATCATTGATTTTGCCGCAGGCTACGGGCCGGTGATCGTGCTCACCCTGTTAATGGTTGTTACGATGACGTTATCCGATGTGCTCAATAATACCGCGACCACTGTCATCGCGGCGCCGATCGGAATCGATATTGCCAATCGCCTCAGTGTGAATCCGGATCCTTTTCTGATGGCGGTCGCTATTGCCGCCTCCTGCGCTTTCCTGACCCCGATCGGGCATAAGAATAATACGTTGATCATGGGGCCCGGGGGCTATCGCTTCGGTGATTACTGGCGCATGGGATTGCCGCTCGAAGTGATCGTAATCGTGGTCTCGATCCCGATGATCCTCATCGTCTGGCCTTTCTAGATATCAAGGCCAACCCCCGGGTTGGCTTACTATCGATTCGCGGGATGGCGGTATTCAAGTATATACCGGCTATGATCTTTACCTGCGAAGCAGTTAAAATAGCGCAATCCTCAGACTTGGCATCATCGTTATGACCGTCATCAAGCAAGCCGACCTGATCGAAAGCATCGCTGATGCGCTGCAGTACATTTCCTATTTCCACCCGCTCGATTTCATCCGCGCCATGGATGAGGCCTACCAGCGCGAGGAAAATCCCGCGGCACGTGACGCCATCGCCCAGATCCTGATCAACTCACGCATGTGCGCGATGGGACACCGCCCCATCTGCCAGGATACGGGCATTGTGACCGTGTTCCTGCGCGTCGGTATGCAGGTGCAGTGGGACGCCGATATGTCGGTAAGCGACATGTGTAACGAGGGTATTCGCCGCGCCTATCTGAACCCGGACAACGTGCTGCGCGCATCGATTCTGAATGATCCCGACGGCAGCCGCAGCAACACCGGCGATAATACCCCGGGCGTGATTCATTACGAGATCGTACCGGGCGATATGGTTGAAGTGCACGTCGCCGCCAAGGGCGGTGGCAGCGAGGCCAAGTCGAAGTTCGCGATGCTGAACCCATCCGACTCGGTGGTCGACTGGGTGCTCAACATGGTGCCGCAAATGGGTGCCGGTTGGTGTCCCCCGGGAATGCTCGGCATCGGTATCGGTGGCACCGCCGAGAAAGCGATGCTACTGGCCAAGGAAGCCTTGCTGGAACCGATCGATATCCATGATCTGCAGGCACGTGGCGCAAGTAACCGCGCCGAGGAATTACGCCTCGAACTCTACGACAAAGTAAATCGTCTCGGTATCGGCGCCCAGGGCCTGGGTGGTCTGACCACGGTGATGGACGTCAAGGTGAGGGACTACCCGTCGCACGCGGCAAACAAGGCTGTCGCGATTATTCCCAACTGTGCGGCGACCCGCCATACTCATTTCACGCTCGATGGTGGCGGGCCTGTGCGGCTCGAAGCGCCAAAACTCGAGGATTGGCCCGAAGTCACCCGCGAAATCGGCGACAACGTCAAGCGGGTCAACCTCGACAACGTTACCCGCGCCGATGTCAAGGCCTGGAAACCGGGCGATACGCTGCTGCTAAGCGGCAAGATGTTGACCGGTCGCGACGCCGCGCATAAAAAAATGGTCGATATGCTTGCCAATAACGAAAAGCTGCCGGTCGATTTGAACGGGCGTTTTATTTATTACGTCGGTCCGGTCGATCCGATCGGTGATGAGGTCGTCGGTCCGGCCGGTCCCACCACCGCGACGCGCATGGACAAATTCACGCGCACGATGCTCGAGCAAACCGGCCTGCTCGGCATGATTGGCAAGGCAGAGCGCGGGCCTGCGGCGATCGAGGCGATCCGTGATTTTGAGTCGGTATACCTGATGGCGGTTGGCGGTGCGGCCTATCTGGTAGCGCAGGCGATCAAGGCATCGAAAGTGGTCGCGTTTCCTGAACTCGGTATGGAGGCAATCTACGAATTCGAGCTCGAGGATATGCCGGTTACCGTCGCGGTCGATCACAGCGGTGAATCGGTGCACCAGACCGGACCCAGGATCTGGGCCGAAAAAATCAACCAGCGCATCGTCAACTTCGACGCCTAGCGGCGGTAAACCCGCGCCAGCGCCCAGACCTCGACGAAGTCCACACCGGCGCGATGCAGCGTTTTGGTGATCTCGCTCGCGGTTGAGCCCGTCGTTACGATATCGTCAACGAGGGCGACGTGTCGATACACGCGCTTCGGCGCATAGGCAAATGCCTGGCGGACATTATTGGCGCGCTGAGTGGCGCTCAAACCCGATTGACCCGGTGTCGCACGCAGCCGAGTCAAGGCGTGTTGATCGACAGGTATGCCGAAGGCCCTCGACCAGATACCGGCAATTTCCCGGGCCTGGTTGTATCCGCGTTCGAGCAGGCGCGTTCGGTGCAACGGCACCGGTATCAGTACCTCGGGTTGGGGCGTGCTCGCTCGAAACGGCTCTAGACATTGGTGGCATAGAGTTTTCGCCAGGTAGTGCGATTCGGAAAACTTGAGTTGAAGCAGGTAACGACGCGCCAGTCCCCGGTATTGCAGCGGCGCAATCATTTTCTGCCAACGCGGTGGACACAGCAGGCAGCGTGGACATACCAGGCCGTTGGCCGCGTTTGGTTGCCCGCAGTACTGACAGGGATTTGGCACCCACTGCAGCCGCGCCTTGCAGTCGGGGCATAATGAGTTTGCGTCGCTAATTTCGGAGCCGCAAGCAAGACAAACCCCGGGTGCAAACAGGTGATCGATGAAGCGGGCGATGCCGCGCTGAAAGCTTGCTGACATTGACTATTCCCTGTCTTGCAATAGACTTGGCGTTCTCCCTTTACTCACGGCCAGACTCCTGATGACCGAAGCAGCGCAATCCATCCGCCATGACTGGACGCTTGACGAAATTAAAGCGCTTTTTGAACAGCCTTTCAACGACTTGTTGTTCCGGGCGCAAACCACGCACCGCCAAAACTTCGATCCCAACGCAGTTCAAATCAGCACCTTGTTGAGCATTAAAACCGGCGCCTGCCCGGAAGATTGCGCCTATTGTCCGCAGAGCGCCAAGTACGACACCGGGCTCGAGCGTGAGCGCCTGCTGCCAATTGAAGATGTCCATGTTGCAGCGATGAATGCCAGGGAAAATGGTGCAACCCGCTTTTGTATGGGCGCAGCCTGGCGCAATCCCACTGACAAAAACCTGGACAAGGTGATCGAGATGATAACTCTCGTCAAGGAGCTGGGCATGGAGTCCTGCGTTACGCTCGGCATGCTGACCCGCGAACAGACTCGAAAACTTAAACAGGCCGGGCTGGATTACTACAATCACAACCTCGATACCTCGCCCGAGTATTACCAGGAAATCATTACCACGCGAACCTACCAGGATCGCCTCGATACGCTCGAGAACCTGCGCGCCGAGGACATCAATGTCTGCTGCGGTGGCATTATCGGCATGGGTGAAAGCGATAAGGATCGTGCCGCACTGCTACAGCAGCTCGCCAATCTGCCGGAACATCCACAAAGCGTGCCTATCAACCTGCTGGTGCAGGTCGAGAATACGCCGCTGTATGGCACGGACGAACTCGATCCGATTGATTTCGTGCGCACCATCGCGGTTGCTCGCATCATGATGCCCGCATCGGTGGTGCGTCTTTCCGCGGGCCGCACCGCGATGACCGATGAATTGCAGGCACTGTGTTTTCTTGCGGGCGCCAATTCAATTTTCTACGGAGATACGCTGTTGACTACACCGAATCCGGAACAGAATGTGGACAGCGAGTTATTCCACAAGCTCGGTATTGTTGCCAACGGCGAACAGC
>JAOTYD010000015.1 GCA_029862005.1 Gammaproteobacteria bacterium
TCTCTCCTTCGATGAAGCCGCTCATGGATCGCCCCTTCTATGGAAAGGTTTATTTTACCTTTCAGCCAGGAGTTTTCACACAGCCTCGGTCGTTAGCAGACCCCCATTCTTAAATTACGAGCGTCTGCTTTTAGGGAAATCAAAATTCTGCGATTGAACTATTGAAACTGCAAAAGATGGATCATGCGTAGGCCAGCAACATGACTTACACCAGATGGATTGAGTAATACTGGTGCATCTAAAGTAGATTAAAGTGGACTTTTTGTTTTACCGGACAAAGATGCCTGGGGATTGGGATTTAATGCCTTCTCGAAAGGCAATTTAAGGCTAAGAGTCGCGTTCAAAAGCAATCAAAACTCAGAGCAACCGTAACCCCAGCGTAACCCCGTATTTACATAGAAAAGACTGATGAAGGCTAAGTCATTGAAAAATATGGTGGCTACGCCCTGATTTGAACAGGGGACCCCATCATTATGAGTGATGTGCTCTAACCAACTGAGCTACGTAGCCAAGGAATTATTCATGACCGGCTTGCCCGGTCGGCGAGAGCGCGCGATTTTCGCTTGTACACCGGGCGCTGTCAAGCGCGAGGCACCGGCCTAGACATTAAAGCGGAAGTGCACGACGTCGGCTTCCCGCATCACGTAGTCCTTGCCTTCGAGGCGCCATTTGCCCGCATCCTTAGCACCCTGCTCGCCGTTGCAGGCGATAAAATCGTCAAAGCCGATCACCTCGGCGCGAATGAAACCCTTTTCAAAATCGGTATGGATTTTACCCGCCGCGCAGGGTGCGGTATCGCCAACACGGACGGTCCAGGCACGCACCTCCTGAGGACCGGCGGTGAAGAAGGTCTGCAGATTTAAAAGCCGGTAGCCGGCATGAATGACACGATCGAGGCCCGGTTCTTCAAGCCCCATTTCCTGCAAAAACTCGGTCGCTTCGACGGCGTCGAGCTCAGCGACGTCGGCTTCGATTGCGGCACAGATCGCGACCACTTCGGTGCCCTCTTTCGCGGCATACGCCGTGACCACATCGAGGTGTGGGTTATTCTGGAATCCATCCTCGGCCACGTTGGCAATGTAGAGTACCGGCTTTGCGGTAATCAGGTGCAAATCTTTCATCCAGCCACGTTGATGATCCTGAAGCTCGAAGCTACGCGCATGCCTGCCGTCCTCGACATGCGCCTGCACTGCCTGCATGAATTCGTATTTGGCCTTCGCTTCTTTTTCGTTGGACTTGGCCAGCTTGGCGGCGCGTTCAGTCTGACGCGCGACCGATTCCATATCGGCCAGTAACAATTCGGTATTAATCGTCTCGATATCGTTCAGTGGATCGATCGTATTGCGGACGTGCAGCACATCTTCATCTTCGAAGCAGCGCACCACCTGTGCAATCGCATCGGTTTCGCGGATATGCCCGAGAAACTGGTTTCCGAGGCCTTCGCCTTTCGACGCACCGGCAACCAGCCCGGCAATATCGACAAACTCCATCGTTGTCGGGATGACTTTTTTGGGCTGGACGATGTCGGCAAGCTGCTGCAATCGCGGTTCGGGGACCTCGACCACCCCCACGTTGGGATCGATCGTGCAGAATGCGTAGTTTTCCGCAGCAATACCAGCCCGTGTTAACGAGTTGAACAGGGTTGATTTACCGACATTGGGCAGTCCGACGATGCCACATTTGAATCCCATGCTAGAGTCCTATCAGGTATGCAGGGCCTGCATCGCCTTGTCGATGCGACCTTCGATAACCAACGGCATTACCGCGAGCGTGTCCCGGTTGGCTGCCTCGATCGCATTCATATCCGCCGCCGATGGTTTGTGCAGCACGTAGTTAATGACCTGGCTGCTGTCACCCGGATGCCCGATACCAATCCGAACGCGGAAAAACTCGCGGCTACCGAGGTGGCTGACGATGTCCCGCAACCCGTTGTGCCCACCATGACCACCGGCCTGCTTGATACGGTTGGTGCCCGGGGGCAAATCAAGCTCATCGTGGTATACCAGGGTTTGCTCGGGCGTTATCTTGTAGTAACGCGCCAGCGAGGCTACCGCCTGGCCGCTGCGGTTCATGAAGGCCTGCGGTTTGAGCAGATAGACATCCTTGCCATCGGCCCTGAACTTGCACACTTCCGCGTTGTATCGCTTGTCAAACCTGAAACTCAATCCCAGGTCCGACGCCAGCAGATCGATCAACCAGAACCCGGCGTTGTGGCGCGTATCAACGTAATCGGCCCCGGGGTTACCGAGGCCGACAATTAAACGGATTTCTGCAGTTAGCGCAGCCATGCCGCGGGTTACCCCTCGTCGCTGGCTTCGCCTTCAGACGTACCGGTCTCACCTTCAGCTACTTCGCCTTCTGCTACTTCGCCTTCTTCGCCCTCGGCTAATTCAGGTTCTTCCTCTTCGATCACTTCCTCACGTGTCTTGACCACCGAGACGACGCCAAGATCATGGACATCATGTTCGGTTTCCTCGACATTCATCATGGCCGTAAGCTCGACGCCTTCGGGCATCTTTATATCTGACAGGTGCAAGGAATCGCCAAGATGCAGATTTTTGACATCGATCTCGAGATACTCAGGCAGATCTTTCGGCAATGCGATGATTTCTATTTCCGTCACTGTTTGCGTGATCATACCGCCATCCGTTTTCACACCCGCGCAGTCTTCAGAATTCAAAACGTGAATCGGAACCACGATCTTGATCGGCTTGTTCTTGTCGATGCGAAAAAAATCGGCATGCATCACCTTGTTCTTGTAAGGATGACGCTGCAGATCGCGCAGTATGACCTCTTCAGTCAGGTCACCGACCTGCAGTTCGATAACCTGGGTGTAAATCGTTTCATGCTCGAGCTCATGAAAGATCTTGTTGTGCGGGATACAGATCTTAACCGGATCGCTATCACCGCCATATACGATTGCTGGGACCATACCCTGGTGTCTCAGGCGGCGGCTCGCACCTTTCCCCGAGTCAGAGCGCGGTTCAGCATTCAGATGAATTGTGTCTGACATTGCTATACTCCAAAAATAAAAAACCGTCTCTCGACGGAGGCCTGTCTTGCGACCAGACAGGGTTATATTTAAGCCGCCTGGGCGGCTATCTTCAGTCCATATACAACGAACTGACCGATTCTTCAGCGTGGACGCGACGAATTGTTTCCGCCAGCAGTCCCGCCACCGACACCTGGCGGATCCGGGTACACGCCGCGGCCTCTTCCGAGAGCGGTATGGTATCGGTTACCACCAATTCATCCATGGCTGAATTTTCCAGGTTTTCGATCGCCTTGCCCGATAACACCGCATGAGTACAGTAGGCGAATACCCCTTTTGCGCCCTCGTCCTTGAGTGCCTCCGCGGCCTGGCACAAGGTACCGGCGGTGTCGACCATATCATCGACAATAATACAGGTCTTGCCTTTCACCTCACCGATAATATTCATCACCTTGGCCATATTCGGCTGCGGGCGACGTTTGTCGATAATTGCGAGATCAGCCTCATCCAGCTGTTTCGCTATTGCCCTGGCTCGCACCACGCCCCCGACATCAGGCGACACCACGATCATGTTCGGGTATTTCTGTTTCCAGATATCACCCATTAAAATCGGCGACGCGTAAACGTTATCCACGGGGCATTCGAAAAATCCCTGGATCTGATCAGCGTGCAAGTCAATCGTTAACACCCTGTCCACACCGACACTGGTCAGCATGTTTGCCACCACCTTGGCCGTGATCGGCACCCGCTGCGAACGCACCCGTCGATCCTGGCGGGCATACCCGTAGTAGGGAATAACCGCGGTCACCCGATCCGATGACGCACGGTTGATCGCGTCGATCATCACCAGCAACTCCATCAGGTTATCGTTGGTGGGGACACAGGTCGGCTGGATGATAAACACATCCTTGCCACGCACGTTTTCGCCGATCTCTACCGAAATTTCGCCATCGCTGAACTCACCCACCGATGCGATGCCGAGGGGGATGTCCAGGTAACGAACGATCGTTCGTGCCAATTCCGGATTGGCGTTCCCGGTAAAAACCATCAAGTCGTTCGTGGCTACGTTGCCAACCATCGGACTCTCTCGTTTGCAATAAAACCCTGGACCAGATTTCTCATCCGGCCGGATGGTACGCGCTGCACTATCTCGGCCTTCGTCCACGAAAATTGGCTGGGCCGGCTGGATTCGAACCAACGAATGCCAGGATCAAAACCTGGTGCCTTACCACTTGGCGACGGCCCAATAATTCTCAATTGTCCAGCAATCCCAACTGCTGGTGTACCGGGTTACGATTCATTGCCTTTGCAATGTGCGCAATCCACTGCTTCGGAACCCTCGATTTTACCGTTTCTGCCTGCTCATGGCTATCGAATGCGGCGTACACACTTGCGCCGGTGCCCGACATTTTGGGGGTTGCATACTGACTCAACCAGTCAATCGCCTCACCTACCCCGGGGTACAGTTTTCGCACCACCGGTTCGCATACATTACTGCCCGAGCCGCGCAGAAAGGCGCGTATTGTGAGCGGATCGTTGTTGCGTGTCAATTCTTGTGCGCCAAATATATTGGCGCTGGAAACCTCGATTTTAGGATCAATCACGACATAAATCGGTTCTGTCAAATCGATAGTTTCCAGTACCTCTCCGATGCCGGTAGCCCAGGCAGCTCGACCGTATATGAAAACCGGCACGTCGGCACCCAGCTCGAGGCCGATTTCGGCCAGCTGCTGTAGCGATAGATCGAGCTCCCAGAGTCGGTTCAGGGCCAGCAGGCAGGTGGCCGCGTTCGAACTGCCGCCCCCCAGCCCACCGCCGATGGGTATGCGCTTGTCAATGTTGATGCTGATCCCTTTACCTACATTGAACCGGGTTTGTAATAATCCCGCGGCGCGCAACAGGATATCCTCCGAGGCCGCTACCGGTGAGTTCCCTGTCACGCGCAGCACATCGGAGCTGTCAGTTACGACGAAGCTGAGATGATCGCAAAAGTCGATGAACTGGAACACGGTTTCGAGCAGATGATAGCCATCCTCTCGACGTCCGGTGATATTCAACATGAGGTTAAGCTTTGCGGGTGAGCGTAGTGACAGAAGCTCGGTCATGTCAGTTAAATTCGGGAAAAAGATCTGACGGGGTAACATCCTCTGTAGAGGACTGCCAGCGTTCGACGACAAGCTTGACCGTTATCGTGTCGCTCACCAGTTCGACCTTGCGCGGTAAACGCGGGTATTGCGGCTCGTCGAAATAATCGAGGTAGCTGATCGTCCATCGGTCCTGGATGATGGATCGGGTACGGCCATCTGTGCTCACCCGATGTGAATAACGGTTCCCGGGTCGTGGCATTCCCCGAATCCAGTACTCCAGTCCGCTGATCGGAAGCGACCAGCCGATGACATCCTCGAGCAGTGCCTCCGCGGTATGATTCTCGAATACCTGCCCGTCGGGCAGGCGCAATCGGTAGACATCATCCACGCCGGATTCGATGCGAAATACGCCCTGACCGAATGGTGCCTCGAGTAGCATTTCAAAGTTCCCCACGTCTCGTTGCCAACGTATACCGATGTTGTAAGCCCCGGTTTCGAGCTTGATAACGGCGCGTGAATGCAAATCCCAGCTGTTATAGCTCGCTAACGCCTGTTGCTGGCTTGTCCAGAGCTCCTGTGCCCCCTGCCTGTCCGACAGGCTGGCAAATTGACTACAACCAGCGATAACCGAAACGGCAAAAGCGAAAAAGAGGGATCGCAACAAGCTGTAAACGTTAATCAGGGGATAAAACGCTGCATGACTTCCAGCAGCATTGGATCATCAGGGGATTTATCGAGCGCTTCTTTCCAGATGCTGGTCGCTTCTTCCTGATTGCCACTTACCCAGAGTACCTCTCCGAGATGAGCGGCAATTTCCGCATCATTAAAAAAGGAGAGCGCTTTGCGCAACAGGCTGATGGCCTTGTCATACTCGCCCAGACGATAGTGCACCCACCCCCAGCTATCGATGATTGCGGCATCGTCAGGCATAATTTCAATGGCGCGCTTGATATAAACATAGGCTTCTTCGTAACGGTCGGTCTGATCCGCCAATGTGAAACCCAGGGCGTTAAGCGCATGCGCGTTATCCGGCTCGGTTTTAAGAATAGTCGATATGTCTGCTTCCAGCTGGTCGATACGCCCCAGCTTTTCGGCGACCAGTGCACGCGAATACAGTAAATCGCTGTTACCGGGTACGATATCAAGGGCTGTATTGAAAACGGCCATCGCCTCCTCGAAACGCCGTACACTACGCAACAGCTCTCCCTTGCTGATATAAATGCGTACCAGCGATCCATCTGACTGGCTGCCCTTCAACATCGCGTCCAGGTGATCGATGGCTTCTTCAATGCGTCCCGATATACCGAGCATATCCGCAATGCGCAACCGCGCATCGAATTTATACTCGCCAACATGCACCTGCTCGTACCACTCGATCGCAGTTTCGTATTGTTTTCGATTTTCGTAAATGCGCCCGAGATAATATTGCGCCTCGCCCTCGCGCTGATTTAACCTGACCAGCATCATCATGTATTTCTCGGCATCGTCCAGGCGCTGGGACTCGAGCGACAGCAAGCCGAGCGTAAACAACAACTCCGCATCTTCCGGTGAAGCCCGGTGAAGTTTTTCAAATTCTATGCGGGCTTTTTCATATTCCTTGACGTCGACCAGCAAGCGCGCGTAGGTGAGCCGCAAGTTCTGGTCATCCGGATTCTCCTGGACGGCCTTTTCAAGACTTACCACCGCTTCATCGGATTTTCCCAGCCTGAGTAAAACCCTGGCACGCGCGGAATGCACACCTTCTATATCGGCCAGTGCAATTGAACGATCGAGGTACTTTAACGCCTCTTCTGGGCGACCATTTTGCGCGGACAACATGCCATGCAAATACTGCGCATAGGCACGGGATGGATTTTCCTGAGCGAGGCGCTGGGTCACGGCGAGCACCGTATTGGCATTTTTTTCGCGGGCCAGGATGCCAAGCAGGGGTGGAAACAACTGTTCATCTTCCAGCTCGCTGGTCTGGATCAAGTCGTTAACATAGTTGAATGCCTCGGGGATCTTGTCCTGTCGGATATAAATCGCGGCAATAACCTGGCGCGCCTCAATCCGCTTCGGATCGAGTTCGATCCAGCGGTGGGCCGCCTCGATTGCAGCTTCAAGATCTTGCCCGTACACCGCAACGCGCACCGCACGCTCTGCGATATCCGGATTATCCTGCGATTTCGCAAGCTCCAGATAATGCTTAACTGCAAGCGCCGTATCGCCCATGTTCAAGGCTATTTCGGCCACCATCAATGCGTACGAAGCGTCTGCAACCGAATCCTGCTCCGTCCCCGGTGAATTAATCTGCACTGCATGGGACTCGAGCGGGGCCGAGGCCTGCGATGATATCTGCGGTAAACCGGCACAAGCAGTAAGCAACAGGCTTCCTAATATAAGGACGGAGCGATTGTTAAACTTGATGAAATACAATGTAATTTCCGAAAAATCCTCAAATAATGAGTGTAGCATTTCACTGTAGGATTGTATTTACCCTGATTTGTTCCAAGGATGTTGTATTTAAAAGACTTATGCCCGAAAATCTCCTGTTGGCACGAAACTTCCCTGAACATGGCCTTACTTTCCCTTGGCATCAATCATTTAACCGCTCCGGTTGATATTCGAGAAAAAGTTGCATTTGCCCCAGAGCAAATGCGCCAGGCATTGCATCAGCTTCAGGACATTCCCGCGGTGAACGAATCCGTCATCGTATCGACCTGTAACCGCACCGAGATATATTGCGACACCTCTTCGGATTGCAGCGATACCATAGTGCATTGGCTGACCGCTCATCACGGCCTCAACGAACTGGGTCTTAGCCCGTATATCTATCAACATTGCGATGAAGAGGTTGCGCGCCACCTGTTTCGCGTTGCCTCGGGACTTGACTCAATGGTGCTTGGCGAACCCCAGATCCTCGGACAGCTGAAAGAGTCGTACGAACAGGCGCGAGGCGGCAACACGGTGAACTCGATCCTGGATCGACTGTTCCAGCATTCGTTTAGTGTCGCCAAGCGAGTACGAACTGACACCGAAATCGGGTCCAACCCGGTTTCCGTCGCATTTGCCGCGGTAAGCCTGTCGAAGCAGATTTTCGGCAAGCTCGATGAATTACACGCCCTGCTGATCGGTGCGGGCGAAACCATAGAACTGGTTTCCCGTCATCTAAAGAGTCAGCAGATCGGGTCAATGACGAT
Organism: Gammaproteobacteria bacterium; assembly: GCA_029862005.1. Lineage (NCBI taxonomy): Bacteria > Pseudomonadati > Pseudomonadota > Gammaproteobacteria > Gammaproteobacteria bacterium. The sequence continues at coordinate 8,259 of JAOTYD010000015.1, forward strand.
TGCAAATCGCAGTATCGAGCGCGCAAGCCTGCTCGCCGATCAAATCGGCGCGGACGCAGTGCAGATCAACGCAGTTCCCGAACAACTGGCACATGCCGATATCGTTATCTCTTCCACCGCGAGTCAATTGCCGATTCTTGGCAAGGGCGCAACCGAATCCGCTTTGAAACGCCGCAAGCACCGACCCATCTTCATGGTCGACCTGGCGGTCCCACGCGATATCGAGCCTGAGGTCGGTTCACTGCAGGATATTTACCTGTATACCGTCGATGATTTAAAAACCGTCGTCGACGAAAATTTACGCGGCCGCGAACTTGCCGCCGAAGCAGCACTGGAAATAATCAACCTCGAAGTGACGATGTTCGACCAGTGGCTCAAAACCCACCAGTCGGCCGACCATATCAGGCAATTGCGCGATAGCGCCGACCTGATAAAACAACAGGCAATCGAAAAAGCCCTGCTGCAACTAAAGCAGGCATCCGATCCAGAAGAGGCCATCCAGCGGCTTGCCAACGATATCACCAACAAGCTGATGCACCGGCCCACGCTCGAAATGCGCAAGGCATTGCAAAACGATGATGAAGAACGCATCCGGTTACTCAAATCGTTGATTAAGCCCGACTCGAATTGAGACTATGAAAGAATCGTTGCTCAACAAACTGGAAGCACTGTGTGCCCGGCACGAAGAGATCGCCGGACTGCTGTCTGACATCGAGGTTATCAACGACCAGGACAGGTTTCGAAACCTGTCAATGGAATATGCGCAACTGGAAGACGTCGTCAAGAATTTCAACCGCTTTCAGCAGGCCCAGGCGGCGCTTGATTCGGCACGCGAGATGTTGAGCGAAGAGGACGCCGAGATCAGGGAGCTTGCCGAAGAAGAAATTGCCGAAAACACCGGGCAAATCGAGCAGCTAGAGATTGAATTACAGAAGCTGTTATTGCCGCGGGATCCCAATGACAGCGCTAATGTCTTTCTAGAGATCCGAGCCGGCACCGGTGGTGACGAGGCCGCCATATTCGCGGGTGATTTGTTTCGCATGTACAGCCGCTACGCCGAATCGCAGCACTGGCTGCTGGAAATACTCAACAGCAACGAAGGAGAGCACGGCGGCTACAAGGAAATTATTGCGCGCATTATTGGTAATGGCGCTTACTCGCACCTGAAGTTCGAGTCCGGCGCACACCGCGTGCAGCGCGTGCCGGAGACCGAGTCGCAGGGACGCGTGCATACCTCGGCCGCGACCGTCGCGATTATTCCGGAAAGCGAAGAGGTGCAAATGATCGAGATAAACCCGGCCGATTTGCGTATCGATACCTTCCGCGCCTCGGGTGCCGGCGGCCAGCATGTTAATAAAACCGACTCGGCGATACGGCTGACCCATATCCCGACTGGCACCGTGGTCGAATGCCAGGATGAACGTTCGCAGCACAAAAACAGGGCCCGGGCAATGTCACTATTACAGGCACGTATCTATGACACGGAAAAACAAAAGCAGGAAGCCGAGCAAGCCGCCGAACGCAAGTCACTTGTCGGCGGCGGCGATCGCTCGGAACGCATTCGTACCTATAATTTTCCGCAGGGCAGGTTAACCGATCATCGTATTAACCTTACGCTCTATAAACTCGACGAAATCATGCAGGGCAGCCTGGGGCAGGTGGTCGACCCGCTAATGCACGAGTACCAGGCCGAGCAACTCGCCAGCCTCAGCGCCGAGGACCGCGGCCTCAACTAACCCTTTTTTTCCCTTATCGAAATTATTTGAAATCGCGACAATTACTCGGAATCTGAATGTTTTTGATCTCCTCAGCACCATGAGAGCAAGGCAAAAATTCCGCAATAGCGCGAGCAATATATTAGTAAGTGTTTTCCAACAGTTTAAGGAGAGACTGCGATCCTTGGACTAACTCCGGAGAGCGAACGTTTCTGACGCCTTCAGTGTCGTGAGAGCAAGGCAAAAATTTCCCCAATAGCGCGAGCAATACACTAAAGTATGCGAGCGTTTTGGGGAAATTTTTAACGCCGCTATCGCGACACTGAAGGCGTCAGAAAAAAAAGGCCGTCCCTGGCCACGTGATATCATCAATAGATCGGGGGAGGAGGTATTGATGTCCACAAACAACTTATAGATGATTTACAGAATTTCCATAGTGAACAAGTTCTATTTACATGAGTGAACAAATCGACTCCGCCCTCGCATGGGCCAGGAGCTGCATTGCCACCTGCAGTGAGACTGCCCGCCTCGATGCCGAGCTTTTACTGGCCTTTTGCCTCGATAAACCACGTAGTTATCTCTATAGTCGACCGGATCAGGAACTAAGCGAATCCAGCTGGCAACAGTACCAGGAACTGGTTCGAAAACGACTCGAGCCCACACCGATTGCTTACCTGCTCGGTAGCCGCGAGTTTTACTCGCTGGAGTTCTCTGCAAGCCCTGCCGCGCTGGTACCCAGGCCGGAGACCGAGTTACTGGTAGAGCTCGCGCTGGAGCAGATTCCCATCGAGCATCCCTGTCGTATTTGCGACCTGGGTACCGGTAGCGGAATTATCGCCATAACGCTGAAAAAACAACGCCCCCTGGCCCGGATTTACGCCACCGACGTCGATCCCGCCTGCCTGGCGCTGGCGCACGTTAATGCTGCTCGTCATGAAGTCGATATCGAGTTCATCGAGTCAGACTGGTACCGACAACTGCCGACCGGGCTGGTATTCGACCTTATTGTATCCAATCCACCCTATATCGCGGCAAACCACCCTTTTTTGCGACAGGGTGACCTGCCCGCGGAACCTGAGCTCGCGTTAACGCCTGGTGACACCGGCCTCGAGGCCTTGCAACAAATCGTCAGCCAGGCAAAAGAACATATGGCTGTTGGCGGTTATCTGATACTGGAGCACGGCTACGACCAGCAGGTCAGCGTCGCCGGGTTGCTGACAACCCATGGCTTTGGCGAAATTCGCTGTGTTACCGATTACAATAACTTACCGCGCACCAGTATTGCCAAACGGGTTGATAATCCAAATTCCGGGGCGTAGTCTTTCGGCATGGAAGACGCGGACCGCTATCGATGTCGCCGCATTTACCTCAAGCAGAGCGACGATCCAGCCTGTCAGGCCCACGCCGCATGCGAAGTACTAGTTGATATCGATGGTATCCTGCTGGCCTCTCCGGTCGGTGACCATGGCGCTCACATTATTTATTCACTCGACAAACTGAGTTTTGAAATTGTGATCGACCTCCTCGCTGAACTTGATTTTGAAATGGATAATTCGCTGCTTGTGACTTTGCGCAACACCATCTTCTGTTTCCTTGAAGACAATGCACGCGATAATATGCAGATCGACGTGACCCAGTTTCAACGGGATGACAGTGAGATCGAGGAATTAATGCAACCGGATAGCAACCAGTACTGGGAAGATTACCACTAGTGTATGCAATAACACCGGCCGATATAGCGATCGCATTCATCCCGGTGGTCGTTACCCTGCTCATTATTTTTTACTGGTCAACCAGTATTAAAAACGCAGCCGTGGCGATCCTGCGTATGCTGCTGCAGCTCATGCTGATTGGTTACACACTGGAGTTTATCTTCCACGCCAATAATCAATGGATCATCATCGCTGTATTGAGCTTCATGCTACTCGCGGCAAGCTGGATCGCACTGGGGGCACTACCGGTTAAGCGCTCGACACTACTCGGGTGTAGCCTGACGGCGATCGCCGTGGGCGGCATCTTTAACCTCGTACTGATTAGCCAGGGCGTTCTACACGCCGAGCCCTGGTATCAGCCGGCCATATTGATCCCGCTTGCCGGAATGATTTTCTCCAATTCCATGAACAGCGTCAGCCTCGCCGGTGAACGCCTTTACAGCGAGCTGGGTCATCATAATGACTATGCGCGGGCCCGCAGCACGGCATTCCAGGCGGCGCTAATTCCGATCACGAATTCGCTGCTCGCGGTCGGGCTGGTATCGCTGCCCGGTATGATGACCGGCCAGATCCTGGCCGGTACCTCGCCGCTGATCGCGGCGCGTTACCAGATTATCGTCATGTGCATGATTTTCAGTTCCGCCGGAATCTCTGCAGCGCTGTTCCTGTGGCTGATCCGTTCACAATGCAAGCAACAAAGCGCTGCTACCGGAGTCGATACATGTGGATAGTCATTGGCATCGTCGTTGCCATCCTGCTGGCTGGAATAGCCTACCTGGCCACCCTGGAGGGTAAGTTTAACATCAAGCGGAGCCTCGAGATCGAGGCACCTCTGGATTCGGTTTTTGCCACGATCCTGGATCTCAAATCCTGGCCGGAATGGAGCCCCTGGTTGATACACGAGCCCGAGACTAAAATCGTTTACAGCGAAAATTTTCAGTCAGAGAACGGCCATTACAGCTGGGATGGCAAGGTAGTCGGCGCGGGTAAACTGACCCACATCGAAATAAATCCCGGCGTTAGCATTAAACAGCAAATTGAGTTTTTACGCCCCTTCAAGTCGACAAACCAGGTCAACTGGGCGTTTGAAGCGAGGAATGGAAATACCCTGGTCAGCTGGGAGATGGCCGGACGGTTGCCGTTCCTGTTCCGCTTCATGACCAAAAAAATGACACCCATGATCGAGCGTGATTATGATCTCGGGCTGGCGATGCTCGGCGGATACCTGAATGCCGAAATGCCACACCCCGAGATTGAATTTATCGGTTTCGAGGACCTGGAAGCGTTCAATTACTGGGCGATTCCGTTCAATGGAAATCTGCGTCAACTTGAGGCAGCGCGCCGCTCGAGTATAGAAACGCTTCAGGACACGGGGCTCAATCAAGTTGGGCTAGCATTGACGATTTATAATCAATTGGATCCACTGGCATCCAGTTACCAGGCCGAAATAGCCGTTCCGGTCGGCAACAGTACGCCCCTGTCGAACTACAAGCGGCACGAATTCAAGGGCGGGCACTATTATAAAATGTCGCTGCACGGTGACCTCAGGTACTTGCCGCTCGGGTGGTACGCGCTGCACAGTCACTGCCGCATGCATAAGATAAAGCTTGATAATTCTAGAGACGCGCTCGAAATCTATCTCGACGACGTAACAAATATAACCGACGCCAACCAGTTCACCACGGCGCTTTATATTCCGGTCAATTAAAATCCCGGCCTCAGCTTAAAATAATGCGCCCTGCAACCTTGCGGTCTTTGAGCATCTGCAGGGCTTTCGGGAGCTCGGCAAACGGCCTAGTTTGACTGATTCTTGGCTTGATCTGCTCCGCTTCGAGCATGGCAGACAGTTGTGACCACTTAGCGGATATCCGAACGGGGTCTTTGACGCAGGTGAGCCCGAAGGAGGAGCCGACCAGGCTTTGATGCCTGACCAGAAAGTGGTTCACGCGGATGCTGGGTATTTTACCCGATGCAAATCCCAGCGAAACAACCCGACCCCCGTAGCCAAGCGCGCGCAGCGTTTCTTCAAAAAAGATTCCGCCAACGGGATCGATAATCACGTCAACGCCATCGGGCGCAATTTCTCTTAAATCTTCGTAGAGGCGCCTGGAACGGGAAGAAATAATTTGATCGGCACCACAGGCACGCGCAATTTTTTCCTTTGCATCATCTCCAACACAGGCGATGACAACCGCACCACGCTGTTTTGCCAGCTCGATGCAGGCCGTCCCGACAGCGCCTGCGGCACCACCAATCACGATGACTTCATTTGCGCTCAGCCCCGCTCGATCCAGCGCCAGTTCCGCCGAACCATAGGAAACCGGAAAAGCGGCGGCAACCTCTAGGGGAATCGATTCAGGTATGGCAGCCACCTGCGCTATCGGCGCTACCACTTTCTCGGCGTAGCCACCATGTTTCACGTAGGCAGCGGCCTTTTGGCCCAGACTAAACGCTTCACAGCCCGCGCCGAGCCGGGTGATTCTTCCGGCGACTTCCATGCCGGGGACAAAAGGGAGTTCAGGACGCACCTGGAATTGACCGGAGATCAGTAACAGGTCCGCAAAATTTATCCCGCAGGCTTTAACCGTGATTTCAACTTCATCGGGGCCACATTCGGGCTCGGGCGTAGTGCCCAGTTTCAGGTGGCTTGGTCCACCCCAGGTAACACAGTTCCAGGCACGCATTATCCCCCTCCCCAGGGTTAACGGTGTTTGACGAAACAGCAGGTCTAACAGGCCTGCTCGTGATTATTGTAACCAGTTTTCGTAAGAACCGCTGACATTCTATTCATAATTTCGAACTCGTATAAGCCTTCGTCGAGTTCCAGCTACGACGATTGCGTGGATTCTGCACGGGCAAAAGCGTTGATTTTTGGGTGGGCAAAAAAAATGGCTGGTCGAGAGACCAGCCAAAATGTCGTAATCGACAATTATAACCAAAGGAGGACATCGTGAGAGAGGTTAGGTGTTCTTAACCTTTAACACACTTATATATATAGGAGATATTGAATAAAAATCCAGTTAAAAATTGATAAACGGCAGTAAAAACAGTATATATGGAGGCACTTTGTCACTATATAGCTTAATTTATCTCTTTAACTATTTGATATTATAGTGTTTTATCAAAATACGACTGAATTAAAAAAATTTCACCTTTTTTTTAAAAAAACCTATTTTTTCTTCCAAACCAGTAGCTTCAAGGCAACATCTCAAAAAATTCTTGCTGCCTACCCCGGGCAGGCGCTCTAACTCAAGGATTAAAGCCGCTAATCCTCGCGTGTCAATCGCCGGATCAGGCTTGAGGTATCCCAACGACCCCCGCCCATCGCCTTCACTTCCCCGTAAAAGTCGTTGACGATCCGGGTCACCGGTAATTCGGCACCATTGCGTTCGGCCTCTTCCAGGCAAATAGCAAGATCTTTACGCATCCAGTCGACCGCAAAGCCGAATTCGAACTCGTCGTCGAGCATGGTATTGCCGCGGTTTTCCATCTGCCAGGAACCCGCCGCACCCTTGGAAATGACATCGACAACCTTGTGGCCATCGAGCCCTGCGCGCTGGGCGAAATTTAAGCCCTCGGACAGGCCCTGCACCAGGCCGGCAATACAGATCTGGTTCACCATCTTGGTGAGCTGGCCGGCGCCAACGCTGCCCATCAACTCTGCTGCGCGCGCATAACTCATGATCACCGGGCGTGCCGCATCGAAACTGCTCTGGTCACCACCGATCATAACTGTCAGCACGCCATTCTCGGCACCTGCCTGGCCGCCCGACACCGGCGCGTCGAGAAAAGGAACGGGTGATTTGCCGGCAACTTCCCGCGCGACGTTGGCCGATGCCGTGGTGTGATCGACGAGGATCGCGCTTTCCTTGCATCCTGCCAGGACACCGTCATCGCCATACACGACTGAACGCAGGTCGTCGTCATTACCGACACACATGAAGATAAAATCAGCATCCTCGGCCGCTTCACGCGGAGTCCCGGCAAAATCGCCCTGGTAGTCCCGGCACCATTGTTCGGCTTTCGCAGTCGTGCGGTTATAGACCCTGGTCTGATATCCGGCATTGGCGAGATGCCCTGCCATCGGATAACCCATGACCCCGAGACCGATGAATGCAACCTGTTGTTTGCTCATAAAGCTCTCCTTAATTCTATATCTATTATTTATGCTGCGGCGATTCTACACGAGCGTGGGCACGGATGCCGTACTTCGGTTACTCAGGACGGTTGCAGGTTCGCCATACTCGCAATCAGCCACTTGCTGCCAGCCGCTTCAAAATTAACCTGCACCCTGGACTGGGCTCCCTGTCCCTCGAGATTCAGTACGACACCGTCGCCAAAGCGGGCATGATTCACTTTCTGACCAACAAACAAACCGGTGTCCTCAATCGCACGATCCAGTCCTATGCGCGGCGAAGTCGGCATCACGGGACGACTGATATTTGCCCTGGGCCTGATTTCCTGCATCAGTTCACCCGGTATTTCGCGCACGAAGCGGGACAGCATGTTATAGCTTTCGCCACCGTACAGGCGGCGCACCTCGGCACTGGTTATCACCAGCTGCTCTCGCGCACGGGTAATACCGACATAACACAGACGTCGCTCTTCTTCCATACGGCCCGGCTCTTCACTGGAGCGCTGATGCGGAAACAACCCCTCCTCCATACCCACCAGGAAAACCAGTGGAAACTCGAGTCCCTTGACCGAGTGCATGGTCATCAGTTGTACGCAATCTTCCCAGGCATCCGCCTGGGATTCGCCAGCCTCGAGTGCCGCATGCGCGAGGAAGGCATCAAGCGTTGACATTTCTTCCTCGATATTGGCATCGTATGCAAAACTCTTGCCGGCGCCGACGAGTTCCTGCAGGTTCTCGATGCGCGACTGGCCTTTCTCGGTCGTATCCTTTTTAAAATACAGATCGAGACCGCTCATCTCGACCCCGGTCTTAATCTGATCACCGAGTGGCAACTCCAGCAGGTCAGATGTCATGCGGCGGATCAGACCGACGTAGACCTGCAGCGCACCGCGGGCCCGCGCGGTCAAACTATCCGATGAGATCAGTTCGATACTCGCGTTCCACAGGGAAGTCGAATGCTGACGTGCATAATTGCGAATTTCATCAATCGTTTTCTGGCCGATACCGCGGGGGGGATGATTAACCGTGCGTTCGAAGGCGTGGTCTGCCGTTGGATTTGAAATCATGCGCAGGTAGGCAAGCGTGTCCTTGATTTCCGCGCGTTCAAAAAATCGCAGGCCGCCATATACCCGGTAAGGTATACCGCGTGTAAACAGTGTTTCTTCAAACTGGCGCGACTGGGCGTTGGAACGGTAAAGCACCGCGATTTCGTTGCGGCTTCGCCCCTGTGCCACCCAGTTCTCGATGCGGTCGATGACGAAACGGGCCTCATCCTTCTCGTTGTACGCCGAGTAAAACAGAATTGGCTCACCGTCGGCGCTATCGGTCCACAGTTCCTTGCCAAGGCGCGAGCGATTGTTATCGATCAGGGCATTCGCGGCTTTCAATATGGTGCCGGTGGAGCGGTAATTCTGTTCCAGGCGAATAACCTGGGTATTGGCAAAGTCTTTCTGGAAATGGTGGATGTTTTCAATGCGCGCACCGCGCCAGCCGTAAATCGACTGATCATCATCGCCAACCACGAACACCGGCGTGTCGGTGCCCGCCAGGAGCCGCATCCAGGCGTACTGGATCGCGTTGGTATCCTGAAATTCATCGACCAGGATATGCTGAAATCGTCGCTGGTAGTGCTCGCGAATATCGTCGTTGTCACGAATCAGTTCGAGTACCCGCAACAACAACTCGGCAAAGTCGACAACACCAGCGCGCTCGCATAGATCCTGGTAGAGACGGTAGATCTCTAACAGCTGCTGCTGGATCGGGTCCTGCCCAGGATCGATATGAGCCGGACGTAAACCCTCATCCTTGTTATGGTTGATAAACCACTGGGCCTGCTTCGGCGGCCAGCGGGCCTCGTCAAGGTCGAGTTGCCGGACGACGCGCTTGACCATGCGTAACTGGTCATCGCTATCCAGGATTTGAAATCCCTGCGGCAAGCCGGCAGCCTCGTAATGCAAACGTAACAGGCGATGCGCGAGCCCGTGAAACGTGCCGACCCACATTGCCGCCGCAGAAATTCCGAGCAGTGATTCGACCCGGGCGCGCATCTCGGCAGCGGCCTTGTTGGTAAAGGTAACCGCGAGCACGCTGTACGGGGATAATCCATCAACTTCGCATAGCCATGCGACGCGATGCGTAAGCACACGTGTCTTGCCACTGCCAGCCCCGGCAAGCACTAACAGGGGGCCCGGATCGGCGCTAACCGCTTCGCGTTGGCGGTCGTTCAGGGAGTCGAGTATATGGGATACGTCCATTTGCAGCAGGCTTTAAACACAAGCGGACATTGTATCAATTAGGTTGTCCTGCGACAGCAGGAATGACGGGAATATCAGATATATCCGTCCAGTACACGTCCCAGTAGCGGGGGATCAGATGCGACTTGCTGGTAGGTATCAATCGCACGACGATTTTGCGGATCGACCTGCAGGTTCAGCTGCGGACGATAACGCCTGTCATTGCCAACGCCTTCCAGCAGTTCACCTCGATACACGTAGCTGGGTGATGGCTGTTTGCTGGCGTCACGAAACTCACTGGCATTATCCGTGACCGAAGCCACCGGGCGTGTCGCCGGTTGGTCCGGATAAATCGGGAGTTGCTTGGGTTTAGCTGTGATAATGTAATTCACGAATCATACTCGCAGCGCGTGCATTTCAGTTCACTTCCGGGGCAGTATATATGGCCAAAATGCGTGGATTTTGTCGATTTTGTTCAGGTATCCCACTTTTTTTGTGCAAATATGTCACTTTTTCGCGATTCTACCCACTTCACACCTTGATCGCTAACTTCTTTTTTCCAGAAGGGCGCGTCGGTTTTAAGATAGTCCATGATAAATTCACAGGCCTCAAAGGCATCCGCCCGATGCGCGCTCAGCACCGAGACCAGCACGATCTGATCGGCCGGCGCTAACGCGCCGACGCGATGAATAATCCCCAGATCGATTATTTTCCAGCGTCGCTGGGCCTTTTCGGCGATATCCTGCAGTGCCTTTTCAGTCATACCCGGGTAGTGCTCAAGCGTCATCTGCTGCAAAGCGTCATTTTCGAGATCGCGCACCAATCCGATGAAACTGGCGATGGCACCGACATTGTTGCGTTCCGCCAGCAGTTCCCGGTTAAGCGCCGCGATGTCAAAATCTTCCTGCTGGATTCGGATTATCATCACCTACCTCACGAGAAAAACTGGGCGAAAGGCAGATAGTTTACACGCTCCCCGGCCTTTACCGTCTGGTTCTCGGCGATTTCGACGAAGCCATCGGCCCATACGGTCGAAGTCAGCACGCCCGAATCCTGGTTCGGATAAACCTGGACCACGGTTTGGCCATCGGCATCGAGGGCAAGCCTGGCACGTAAAAACTCTCGCCGGCTATCAGGTTTCGGCCAGTCAAAGTCGGCCGTTATGGGCAAAGCAACGGGCTTATGCCAGGAGCGGCCCTGCATAAGCTGAATCACCGGGCAAACAAACAGGCAAAAGGTTGCAAACACCGATACCGGGTTACCCGGCAAACCGAGAAAAGCAGTGTCGTTGATCTGGCCGTAGGCGAGTGGTTTCCCCGGTTTGATCGCCAGACGCCAAAGTCGTAGCTCGCCGAGCTGTTCGATTGCGATCCGCACGTGATCTTCGTCGCCCACCGAGACCCCGCCCGTGGTTACCACAAGGTCAGCCTGGGTCGAGGCGCGAGACATCGCTTCCCGCGTCGCCGCCAGCGTATCGCCAACCAGTCCCAGGTCGACAATTTCGCAACCCATCGATTCAAGCAGGCCGTGCAAAGTGTAGCGATTTGAATCGTATATTTTACCCGCGCCAAGCACCTCTCCCGGCTCCACCAGTTCGTCGCCGGTCAAAAACATACCCACCCTGATCGGCGCATAAACCGGCAGGCTTTGCATTCCGACCGATGCAGCAAGCCCGATATCCTGGGCCCTGAGGCGACGGCCTGCGCTTAGAATGGTCGTACCATGCTGAATATCGTTGCCGGCCGGCCGGATGTTGCTGCCCTTCGCCGGGCGCGCATCGAAACTGATTTGATGATCGTCCGCCTCGACCTGTTCCTGCATGATGACGGCATCGGCGCCATCGGGTATGGGGGCACCGGTAAAGATGCGCGCGGCAGTGCCCGCAGCCAGAGGTTCGGCGGCTGCACCGGCGGGGATGCGCTGCGAGAGCGGCAAAGACGTTTTACCATTCGCTGCCAGATCGGTGGTATTGATTGCATAGCCATCCATCGCCGACATCGCGCAACCCGGCACATCGATTTCGGCATCAATAGACTGCGCCAGTACCGACCCCAGTGTCTGCCTCAGCGGCGTATCAATGATCGGGCCTGAGGACGCAATACCCCTGGTCAGCTGTTCGAGCGCTTCATCGTAAGCCAGCAACGGAGAGGTGTCACAACGGTTCATGTCAGCCTTCTTTAGTCCAGACAGCCCATGGTATGCAGCCGCGCTTCGTCAGACAATGAAATCGCGGATCGCTGCTCGATACTCGCGAGACAGTCGGGGAACCCCGGAACCATCGCTTGTAGGGCCGCGAGCGCGGTTTCATCCTTCAGAACTTGCTTAATCATATCAGGATCAATCCAGCTGATCTTGCCGGATTCCATGTGGGCGTATATTTTTCCGGCGACACGATCAACAAAATTGATCACGGGTATTCGTGCAGCGCACTTGACCAGGAATCCTGTGTTCAATGCCGGCACCATCGCATCATCAGCAGGATAAACGTCAACCGGATCTTTGGCCTCAATATTAATTCTGGTGTACCGCTCGATATCGAGCATGCATTTGAAATCCAGAATATTCAGTTCGCCGTTCAATCCAAATGCAATCGTGCGCGGCTTGCTCCCTTTGGTAACACTATTGTCAAGAAATTCGTAATATACAGTTTTGTCTTTGTGCAAAGCCCAGGTAAAAAACAGGGCCGGGATGCCCTTGAAGGCTTCCACGTTGTGATCGAGCAGATCGTCGACGGCCTTGAAGCGTCCGACCTGAAGGCCACGCAACCAGGCCCGTTCAACCGTTGCCTCAGGCGGCGTCACGATAAAGGTCAGGTAGACGGTACGGCCAAAGCGTGTCAGTAAATTACTGCCCTCCTCGGTATCTTTTCCAGGCGCAAAACTGTCGAATCGAAAGCGATCGATTAGCAGGTGCGAGATTCGACCCTGTTCGGCTTTTTGCGCGATATAGCGATCGAGTTTCTGGTCGACAATCGGAATTTCGTCACCCACCAGGGTGCCGGCATATTTGTAAGCCGGGCCCAGAGTATCGTAATCCAGCAGGAATTTGCGCCAGATATCCGGGCTAATTAACGCAAAATCCTGCCAATTCAACCCCAGCCTCTCGGTATGCTTATGCTGGAGTGGTCGCATCGTGCTCTTGCCCGAGGCCGAAGCCCCCTTGACGTTGATGACCACGGGCTCTGCTTGGGGGCGCAACACCGGATATCCCTCGCGTTCCGCGGCCTGCGACACCAGGGGTGCGATGGCTTCACCGATTATTTCGCTGCCATGGCTATTGCAGACCAGACCCGTGGTCAGCGTCGTCAACAGCGCTTTATCCCCCACCAAACGACCGTGTTTAACGACAATCGCGCGCGTCACCCGGGCGAGTTCACGGTAGACCGCGGAAAACAATTTATCGCCAGTTGAGTTAGCGCTTTCATCCCAGCCGGAAATAAAGCGCTGGTTACGCTGTTCAGCAGTTTCTGACACTGCTGGTGCTTTCTTTTTACCGCCAGAACCGAATAACCGGGAAAGTTTAAAGCCGGTACGGGCATTTTCGACCGGCGCTGTTTGCGCAAATATGCTTTCGCTTAACGTTTGATCAACTATTGCCCGAGCCTGCTGATCCAGTTGCGCATGACGTTCACAGATCGTGGCCATTTCCGGCTCGATATATACTGACAGGATTCGGTTTGCCACATCGCGAAAATTTATTCCGAGGTCTTCATATCGGGTTCCATCAGAGACAAAAATATCGGCGGAAACACGTATCAATAATTCATGTACTACAAGTCTTTGCGGCCGGAAAAACACCATTTGCTGGACTGGCAGACCGGTAAAATCGCTGAGCTCGGTGGCGCTTTCGATTGTTGAAAATACGTTTTCCGACCGAAATATGGTTGACAACGGCAAGTATTTTACGGGCAGGGTTGACTTGATACCGGGATTCCAGGCATCCGCGTTTTCATCCGCCGAGGGAATATTGCTTATCCCGGACAAATCCGTCGATCCCGGTTGGACAAATCCTGTCTGGTCCAGCATCGATCACGCTTATCCGACATCGGTATAGTCCTGACGCGCGCCGATCCAGTTGCGCAGCAGTTCTGCGCGGATGGTAGCGTTTTCGGGCAATTGCATCAGCTTTGCAAGCACCTCGACCTGAGCAAACCATTGCTGATCGCGCATCAGGTCGGCTATCTTGAAACTCATTTCGCCCGTTTGACGAGTCCCCAGCACCTCTCCTGCGCCACGAAGTTCGAGGTCTTTTTCGGCTATCGCGAAACCATCCTGGGTGCTACGGATGATTTCGAGGCGCGTTCGCGCCAGCTCGGAAAGATCGCTCCTGACCAGCAAGATACAAAAGCTTTCGCGCGCTCCGCGCCCGACACGACCGCGCAGCTGGTGAATTTGCGCCAGGCCAAGGCGCTCCGGGTTTTCGATAATCATGATGCTGGCATTGGGCACATCGACACCAACCTCGATCACCGTCGTCGCGACAAGTATATCGACATCGCGATTCTTGAAGGCGTTGATCGTGGCTTCCTTGTCCGCAGGCTTCAGGCGTCCATGCACCATGCCGATCGACAACTGGGGTAGCTGTTGGCAAAGCAGGTCATAGGTCATTTCCGCAGCCTCGTACTGCAGCGCGTCCGATTCTTCAATCAGGGTGCAAACCCAGTAAACCTGCCCGCCTTCGGCGCAGGCGCCAGCCACCCGCTGGATCAGGCTATCACGCTGCTGCTCCGAGATGATCGATGTCGTCACCGGTTTGCGTCCCGGCGGCAATTCATCGATCTGGGAGTAATCGAGATCGGCGTATATCGACATCGCCATGGTGCGCGGTATCGGGGTCGCTGTCATGATCAGTTGATGTGCCATCTCGTCATCGCGGGTTTTGCGCTGCAACGCGAGTCGCTGGTCAACACCGAAGCGATGTTGCTCGTCGAAAATAATAAATCCGAGACGACTAAACTCAACACTCGCCTGGAACAGCGCATGGGTACCGACCACGACCTGCGCTTCCCCGCCCGCAATCAGCGACAGCTTTTGTTCCCGTTTCTTTCCCTTGTCGGCACCGACCAGGTTCAACACGGTTATTCCGAGAGGTTCCAGCCAGCCGCTGAAGTTCTGAAAATGCTGTTCGGCAAGAATTTCGGTTGGCGCCATTAGTACGGCCTGGTAGCCCGATTCGATCACCGGTAAACAGGCAAGCGCGGCAACCACGGTTTTACCCGAGCCGACGTCGCCCTGTACCAGTCGAATCATCGGTTTAGCGGCGGCGAAATCCTGCATAAGCTCGCCCAGCACACGCTGCTGGGCACCGGTCAACTCGAACTGAAGCTCCTGTATCAGTCGTTGCTGCAGTTTTTCGGCTGGCTGGATCGCAGGCGTTTTGCGACTGCGAATCTGTCGCCGGCGTTCGAGCAGGGCAAGACGGTGCGCAGCGAGTTCTTCGACTATAAAGCGATACTGTGCCGGATGCCTGTGCTGCGCAATCAGCTCACTATCGCGTTTGTTTTCGGGGTTATGCAAATCAATCATCGCCGACGCAAATCCGGGAAATCCATTCTCATCGAGCCAGGTCTGCGGCAAGGTTTCGGCAATGCCTTCAGATTTAAGCTTGTCGATGGCCTGCTGCACGATGCGTTTTATCGATATCTGGTGCAATCCTTCGGTAGTCGGATAAATAGGGGTCAGGGATTGCGGCAGTGGAGGAGGATTGTCGACATCGATGACTTCGGTTTCAGGATGAATCATTTCGAGCTCACCCTGGGCTGATCTGACTTCACCGAAACAGCGCAACCAGGCGCCTTTTTCGAACTGTTTTTGTTGATTCGCACTGAAATAGAAGAAGCGAACCGCGATCACCCCGGTTGCGTCTCCAAGCTTTGCCGCGAGTACGCGCCGCGATCGTCCCTGGCGTCGGAAGTGCACGCTGGCGTGCAACACCTCGGCTTCAATCTGGCTGCGCCGCCCCGGCTGTAAAGATCCGATCGGGGATACGAAAGTGCGGTCTTCGTAACGCAGCGGTAAATGAAATAACAGATCGCGCTGGGTGTTCAAGCCCATTTTCAGCAGCTTTTCCGCTACCTTGGGACCAACGCCTTTGAGATACCGTAATCCTTGAGCCGACCAGTGCTCCATGCAACTGCTAATCGATAACCAGTACCGCGTCCATCTCGACGCCAACCGCTTTCGGCAGGGCGGCAACACCGATCGCGGCCCGGGCCGGGTACGGCTGTTGAAAATACCGGCCCATGATTTCATTGACGGTCGGGAAGTTACCGAGGTCGGTCAGGTAGATATTCAACTTGACCACATCGGCAAGGCTTCCCCCGGAAGCCGTGGCAACCGCAGCGAGATTATCGAAAACCCGCGTGATTTCAGCTTCGATACCGCCGCTGACGACCTCCATGGTGGCCGGATCGAGTGGTATCTGTCCGGAGACATAGACCGTATTATCAACCTTGACAGCTTGCGAGTAAGTGCCGATTGCCTGGGGTGCGGCATCGGTTTGAATAATGGTTTTGGCCATGCTCTGTCTCCGGTTCAGAAATTCTGGATTATGCGGGTATTAGCCACGCTGACAATCACTATCGACGCCAGATACGATTGACGACGTTCAGTCCACGCAATTTTTTCATAATGCGCGCCAGGTGGATACGATCTTTGACGGTAACCACGAACTCGATGGTCGAAATACGACCATCTTTCTCGGTGACGTTGACGTGCTCGATATTGGAGGACATGTTGGCAATTGTCGCCGCCAGTGTTGCGAGTACGCCGCGCTGATTGGCGACCTGCACGCGCATGTTGGCGAGGTACTCGCCTTCAACATGGTCCGACCACTGCACCGACAATTGCCGGTCGCCCTTGTTGCGTTCGGTCATATTCGGGCAGCTACGCTGGTGAATGACAATGCCTTTGCCGGATGACATGAATCCGGCTATCGCATCCCCCGGCACCGGTCGACAGCACTTGGCAAACGATACCACCATGCCCTCGGTACCCTTGATCGCAAGCGGCCTGCCTCGATCATCAAAGGCAGTAGCATCTTCCTCGATGTCGTACATTGCCTTCGCGACCAGGCTCGAATTACGATTACCCAGGCCGATTTCGGCCAGTAGCTCCTTTTGATCGGACATGTGATACTGGTCCAGAACCTTTTTCATCCGGGTCTTTGGAATCGCACTATCGCGTCCCTTGATCTGGCTGACTGACTGCTGTAACAAACGCTGCCCGAGTGAAATCGCCTCGGTTTTCTGTAAAGATTTCAGGAAATGCCGGATATTGGTGCGGGCCCTGGCGGTGCTTACAAAATCGAGCCAGCTCGGGTGCGGTCGGCTGGCCTGTGAGGTAATGATCTCGACAGTCTGGCCATTGTATAACCTGCTGCTCAGCGGCGACATCTGGTGGTCGATTCGCGCGGCGACGCAGGTATTACCGACATCGGTATGTACCGCGTAGGCAAAATCGACAACGGTCGCCCCGCGCGGCAACTTCTTGATCGCGCCCTTGGGAGTGAATACGTAAACCTCGTCGGGAAACAAATCGACCTTGACGCTTTCCAGGAATTCCTGTGAGCTACCGGACTTCTGCTGCATCTCGAGCAGATTTTTCAGCCATTCGAGTGCGCGTCCCTGGGGATTGGTGGAGTGATTTTCACCCTCCTTGTAAATCCAGTGTGCGGCAATCCCCGACTCGGCAAAGTGGTCCATTTCGACGGTGCGAATCTGCACCTCGATGGCGACACCATGCGGTCCAAACAGGCTGCTATGCAGCGACTGGTAACCATTCGTTTTGGGAATCGCAAGGTAATCCTTGAACTTGCCCGGTAACGGTTTGTAGAGGTTGTGCATGACACCGAGCACGCGATAACAATCGTCCACCGAATCGGTCATGATCCGGACCCCGAAGACGTCGGTGAGCTCCTTGAAGCTGAGCTTTTTCTCCTTCATCTTGCGATAAATGCTGTGGATGTTTTTCTGCCGATACTTGACGGTCGCGTTGATATTTGATTCCTTGAGTCTTTGCCGAATGGCCGCCTCGATGGTGTTGAATATTTCCTTGCGATATCCCACCACTTCCTTGCAGGCGCTTTCCAGCGCCCGGTATCGCATCGGGTAGGCCGCCTTGATCGACAGATCAAGCAACTCGTGACGCATTTTAAAAATACCGAGACGATTTGCGATCGGGGCATAAATGTCCATAGTCTCGAAGGCGATGCGGCGGCGTTTGTCGGGGCGCATCGCATCGAGCGTGCGCATGTTATGCAAGCGGTCGGCGAGCTTGATAATGATGACGCGAATATCCTTGACCATCGCCAGCATCATCTTGCGAAAATTCTCCGCCTGTGCCTCGGCCTTGCTGCGGAAATCCATCTGCGCAAGCTTGCTGACTCCATCGACCAGTTCGGCAACTTCTTCACCAAACTGATCCGCCAGGTTTTCCTTTAAGGTGGGGGTGTCTTCGATAACGTCATGCAGGATCGCGGCGATAATACTTTTACTGTCCATGCGCATTTCCGCAAGAATGCGCGCGACCGCAACCGGGTGGCTGATGTAAGGTTCGCCCGACACTCGTCTTTGGCCCTCGTGAGCCGCAGCACCGACCAGGTAGGCGCTATAGATTTCCTCGACCTGGGCGGGTTCGAGGTAGGCTTCGAGTTCGCTGCAGAGCTCGGCGATTCGGGTTTCGGAATCGCTGGCGGTCGCATCTCCGGCAACGACTTCGAACAGATTGGCGTAATTCGCCCCCATTAACTTTCTATATAGACCTCTAGAACTTTATTAATGGGGTTTTATAACACATTTGCAAGACCTAAGCCCGCCCGGTACACGCCATAACCATGGCCTGCACTGGCAAAATTATGTGTTTAAAAAGAAGCGCTTACTCGTTTTCTTCTTGCGCGAGGCTGGCCTGGGCAATTTGTCGAATCAAGTCATCGTCGGTAGAAATTTTTTCGATCTCTGCCTTTGCTTCCATCTCGTCCATCGACGAGTCGTTAATCAGATTTTCAGCAATCTCGCGCAGTGCTATCACGGTGGGCTTATCATTTTCCGGTGGTACCAGCGGATCGGCGCCCTGTGAAATCTGGCGGGCGCGTCGCGCGGCCAGCAATACAAGGTCAAAACGATTTTCGACATGCTCGAGGCAGTCTTCTACGGTGATTCGCGCCATGCGGTTAGCTCTCGGATCAAAAAGGGGCGCAATGATAGCGAAAAATTCAATAAATCTAAAGTGTTAATCGCATAAAGCGGCTAATCAATTTCGGGTGGAATCGAGTCCACCAGCGCCTTGTTTTTAAGCTTCTGAAGTGCCAGCGTCAAACCCTGGGTATGGATAATTGCGTCGAGATCGAACAGGGCCTGTTCGAACTCGTCGTTAATCACCAGGTACTCGGCATCGTGGTAGTGGGACATTTCGCGATCCGCATCGCGCATCCGTCGTGCAATCGTGGTCTCATCATCGGTACCGCGATCGCGAAGCCGGCGTTCAAGCACCTCACGCGAAGGTGGCAGAATAAAAATACTGACCGTTTCCGGTATTTTTGCCTTGACCTGGCGAGCCCCCTGCCAGTCTATTTCCAGGATAACGTGTCGACCGCCGGCCAGCAGTGCATCGACCGATGCACGTGCGGTGCCGTAACAGTTATCGAACACCCGCGCGTGTTCGAGAAACTCATCATTCGCGATCATTTGTTCGAATACTTCGAGGGAAACGAAGTGATAGGCCTGACCGTCGACTTCGCCCGGTCGTATCGCCCGCGTCGAATGTGACACGCACACTGCAATGGAATCGGCACGCTTTTCCAGCAGCGCCTTGACGAGGCTGGTTTTACCGGCGCCCGAAGGTGCCGAAATGGTAAACAGGCAAGCAGTGTTCAATGAAGATTCCGGGATTTGTCCAATACAGGTTGCGGCGGTCTATTGTAATGACAGATGCAACCGAGACCAAACCGATTTCACGTTTGGTAAAAAATTACTTCTGATCTGGATTCCTGCCGGTATGTCAACAAATTGTAAAACCTGGTTGTAGCCTGCAGTTCCTGACCTAATGAAATCGGCCCCGGCGCCGCTTCTTATCTTCTCCTGGATAAGGCCATCGGCCGCGGATAGTGAGATCCCGGATAATTCGCGCAAACTGAATCGATACTAATGACAGCGGAACCGCAGACCAATAAACTGCTCTCGTCAAGATTTTGAATATCATCAAATGCTGAGTGAAGATTACCTGCAGCGGTTTGCCGGCCTGGCGCGTGTTCTTGGCGAGGCTGCGCTCGAGCCGCTACAGCGGGCGCATTTCTGTATCGTCGGTATCGGCGGGGTCGGGTCCTGGGCTGCCGAGGCTTGCGCACGCTCGGGTATTGGTAATATCACGCTGATCGATCACGATGA
Organism: Gammaproteobacteria bacterium; assembly: GCA_029862005.1. Lineage (NCBI taxonomy): Bacteria > Pseudomonadati > Pseudomonadota > Gammaproteobacteria > Gammaproteobacteria bacterium. Next base: position 28,436 of record JAOTYD010000015.1, read on the forward strand.
CATCGACATCAGCAATACCAACCGGCAACTGCACACTGTAACCGCAAGTGTCGGTCACTCCAAGGTTGAAACCTTGCGCCAGCGCATCATTGCAATAAACCCGGAATGCAATTGCACCGCGATCGACGATCTGGTCACCCGGGGCAATGTCGAAAAATTCAATTTTTCACAGTTCGATTACGTCATCGATGCAATCGACCATGTCAGTCACAAGCTGACACTGATGCATCACTGCCGCCGCAACAAGATTCGCTGCATCTCTACCGGCGGCGCTGGCGGCCTGCTCGATCCAACCAGTATCGTGGTCAAGGATTTAACCCAGAGTTTTAACGATCCCCTGCTCGCCAAGGTCCGCTCGACTTTACGCCAGCAACTCGATTACAGCCGTAACCCGAAACGTCGCTACGCCATGGACTGCGTATTTTCGACCGAGCAGCCGCTCTACCCTGCTGCGAACGGCGAGGTCAGTTACGAGAAACCCGAGATGCCGGAACGCACCACGCTCGATTGTGCCACCGGGATCGGCTCTTTTGTCGGCGTCACCGCCTGCTTCGGCTTCACCGCCGCTGCACACGCCATTAATAAGTACCTAAAAGCCTCCAAATCCAAGAAAGAAAAGCCTGGTTCTGATATTTAGCTAGACTGGGGGAGAATCTACACAAAAGTGTAGCGCGGCAGGGATGCCGCGCTCCAAGCGATTCCATGGATGGACCAACCGGCGCCTGCGCCGGTTGGGAGCGTCTTTTGTGTAGATTCTCCCCCGGGCTAGCGAGCGGATCAGGCTAGTAATAGCCTTACAGCTCGATTGCGCCGAGATTCAACCCGTGCTCACGAGCGCACTCTTTAGCAATCTCATAGCCGGCATCGGCGTGGCGCATGACGCCACTGGCGGGGTCATTCCACAGCACTCGCTTGATGCGCGCCTCCGCGGCATCGCTGCCGTCACAGCAGATCACCAGGCCCGCGTGCTGCGCGTACCCCATGCCGACACCACCGCCGTGATGAAAGGATACCCAGGTCGCACCGCCTGAAGTACTCAACAGCAGATTCAGCAGCGCCCAGTCGGAGACGGCGTCAGAACCATCCAGCATCGCCTCGGTTTCACGGTTGGGGCTCGCCACCGAACCCGAATCGAGATGATCACGGCCAATCACGACCGGGGCCTTGAGTTCGCCCGACCTGACCATGTCGTTAAACGCGACACCGAGGCGATCACGGTCACCCAGGCCAACCCAGCAGATGCGCGCCGGCAAGCCCTGGAAACTGATCCTGCTTTGCGCCATGTCGAGCCAGTTATGCAGGTGTGGATCGTCCGGAATCAATTCCTTGACCCTGGCGTCGGTCTTGTAGATGTCCTCCGGGTCCCCGGATAAGGCTACCCAGCGAAACGGACCGATGCCCTTGCAAAACAGCGGGCGGATATAAGCCGGTACAAATCCCGGAAAATCGAACGCGTTTTTAACGCCCTGGTTGAAAGCTTCCTGTCGAATATTGTTGCCATAGTCGACGGTGGCGATCCCCTGGGCGTGAAAATCGAGCATCGCCTGTACGTGCACCGCCATCGATTTGCGCGCTTCGGCAGCCACCAGCTCCGGGTCGGTGGCGCGTTTCATTTCCCACTGCTCCATGCTCCACCCGATCGGCAGGTAACCATTCACCGGGTCGTGCGCCGAGGTCTGGTCGGTAACGATATCGGGCTTGACGCCGCGCCGGACCAGCTCGGGCAGAATTTCGCCCCCGTTGCCGAGCAAACCCACCGACAAAGCTTCCCCTTTGGCACAGGCGTCATCGATCATTTGCAGCGCTTCATCGAGTGACGCGGCTTTTTTATCGAGATACCTGGTGCGCAGCCGAAAATCGATACGTGCCTCGTCGCACTCGATGCAGAGAATGCTGTACCCCGCCATGGTCGCCGCCAACGGTTGCGCGCCTCCCATGCCGCCGAGACCCGAGGTCAGAATCCATTTGCCGCTGGTGGCGCCGTCGAAATGCTGGCGGCCGGCTTCGACAAAAGTTTCGTAAGTTCCCTGCACGATCCCCTGGCTGCCAATGTAGATCCACGAGCCCGCAGTCATTTGTCCAAACATCATCAGACCCTTACGATCGAGTTCGTTGAAATGTTCCCAGTTGGCCCACGCCGGTACCAGGTTGGAGTTGGCGATTAGGACACGCGGTGCATCGATATGTGTCTTGAAAATCCCGACCGGCTTGCCCGACTGCACCAGCAGGCTCTCGTCGTCATTCAGTTCCCTCAGGCATTCAAGAATCTTGTCGTAACATTCCCAGTTACGCGCGGCGCGGCCGATGCCTCCGTAAACGATCAGCTGCTCGGGTTTCTCGGCAACCTCGGGGTCGAGGTTATTCTGAATCATGCGGTAAGGTGCTTCGGTAAGCCAGCTCTTGCAGGTCAGTTCGCTACCGCGCGGTGCGCGAATTTTTCGGCTGTTGTCGGTTCGGTCTAAAGGCATTTTGATATCCTCATGTAAGGCTGCTAGCGCAGCTGGTATTCGGTCGTGGCATACCGCGCTGCGAGTTCGTAGCGGTCGCCGGGGTAAGTTAACCTCACGTAGGTGACAACCTGGCCATTACTCCAGGTACGTCGAGTCAGTTGCAGGCAGGGTTCCCCGTTTTGCAACGCCAGCAGCTCGCGCACGGCCTGATCGGGAATCGCCGCGCGCACGCGATGCTCCATTTCATCGGGTTTGAACTGCTGTAACAGGTAGGCGGTGGCCGTCATAACGGTAAAGTCCTGATCGATGAACCCTGGCATGACCGCCGGGTTGACATAGCGCGATTCGAGCTGAATCGGCAGGCCATCCTGGTGGTGCACGGCACGCAGGTAATAGACCTGGCTACCCGTGGGCAACTCCATCTGTGCAGCGACATCGGGTGATGCGCTAACAGCCTCGAGATCGAGCACCTGCGAACTGTGGCGTTTGCCATCCTGCGCGATTTCGAGCGCAATATCCTGCAACTCGATCAGGCTCGCGTGTCTCGGGGCCTCCGCGACAAACGAACCCAGCCCATGCACACGCTTGATCAGGCCCTGCTGGGTCAGTTCACGCAGGGCCCGGTTGATCGTCATTCGGCTCACGTCGAGCGCGGCCACGAGATCATTTTCCGAGGGCAGTTTTTGCCCCGCGACCCAGTCACCGCTTTCGATACGCCGTTGAATGGTTTTCTTGATCTGTTGGTAAATAGGCTCGGGCGAAGCCTTGCTGATATCGTCGAAACTGTCCAGAATCGCATTCATGCTGTCACCAGACGGTTACGCTCGCGCCACTGGCCGGCCTGCATGACTGCGCGACAGGGATTCATGCCGACGCGGTAACTGAGTAACGCTGGTCGATCGACATCCCAGATCACGATGTCGGCCTGCTTGCCGATTTCGAGCGAGCCGATCTCGCCTGCCATGCCCAGGGCCCGTGCCGCATTCAGGGTTACCCCGCGCAGGGCTTCAGCCGGGGTCAGTCGAAACAGGGTGCAAGCCATGTTCATAATCAGCAATAACGAATGCACCGGCGAGCTGCCCGGATTGGCATCGCTTGCCAGTGCAATCGGAACCCGTTGCTCGCGTAATGCAGCGATCGGGGGAAGCTGCTGTTCGCGCAGAAAATAAAATGCGCCCGGTAACAGGACGGCGACAGTTCCGGCCTGCACCAGGCTTGCCACATCGTCGCTGTTTAAATACTCGAGATGATCGACCGACAGCGCACCCAGGCCGGCAGCCATCGCGGCCCCACCCTGGGCGCTGAGTTGTTCGACATGCGCTTTAACCGGCAAGCCCAGTTCCTGTGCCCGCACCAGTACGCGCTCACCCTGCGCCACGCTGAACGCGACCGATTCGATGAAAACATCGACCGCATCGACCAGACCCTCGGCATGGGCACGCGGCAGCATTTCATCGCAAACCAGCGCGATGTAGTCATCACTGCGTCCTTTAAATTCGGTCGGTAGCGAGTGGGCCCCGAGGAAAGTTTTGCGGATACGTAGCCCAAGCTCGGCTTCCAGCTGGCTGGCGACACGCAGCATCTTGATTTCCGTGTCGCCGTCAAGACCATAACCCGATTTGATTTCGAGCGTCGTCATACCCTCGTCCATCAGCTGCCGCACTCGCGGCAATGCCTGTTCAAAAAGTTCATCGGCGCTGGCGGCTCGAGTCGCCTTAACGGTCGAGGCAATACCGCCACCCGCAGCGGCGATATCGGCATAACTCGCACCCTCGAGACGTTGCTCGAATTCATCGGCACGATCGCCGCCATAAACCACGTGTGTATGGCAATCCACCAATCCCGGGGTCAGCAGGCGGTTTTCGCAGTCGATAATCTCGCAATCAGAGGTTTCCGGGCATGCTGTCATCGGCCCCAGCCAGGCGATCTGGTCATCCGCGACCAGCAGTGCAGCGTCGTCACGCAGGCCGTAACCGGACTCATCATCGACACAGGCAAGGGTTGCATTGGTAAACAAGGTTTGAGACATTAACGATATCATGCGCTATACTTGTATATACAAGTATGTTACGTTGGTTGCTGCGTTTTTGCAAGGCGGGTTTGGATATGACAGGCAAGATCTGGGCTAACTCGGCGCTGCTGGCCAGCGGCTGGGCTGACTCGGTCGAAATTGGGATTGATGTGGATGGCAATATCGCATCGATTTCAGCGGATACAGCCTATTTCGACGGTGACAAGGTCGAAATCCTGGTCCCGGCTATTCCAAACGTGCACTCGCATGCGCACCAGCGCGCCATGGCCGGCCTGGGTGAACGGGCAGGTGATACGCCCGACAGTTTCTGGACCTGGCGCCAGGTTATGTACCACTACCTGGAGCGCATCGAACCCGACCACCTGTTCCACATCGCGGCCCAACTTTACCTCGAAATGCTCAAGGCCGGATACGGCTGCGTCGGTGAATTCCAGTACCTGCATCACGATCTCAACGGCAAGGCTTACGACAATCGTGCCGAAATGAGCTTGCAGTGCCTGCAGGCGGCACGGCAGGTAGGCATCGGATTTACCGGGTTACCGGTACTGTATCGATATGGCGGTTTCGGTAGCGCGACCGCACTCGACGGGCAAAAACGGTTTCTGAACGACGCCGACGGGTTTAGCGAGATCGTGAAATCACTGCAGGCAGCGGTTGTCAGCGATGCGAATTGCACGGTTGGTATCGCACCGCACTCGTTGCGCGCGATTAATCGCGAACTGCTGGACGAGGTTATCGCATCACTCGATGGTCTCGCCGCCATTCATGTACACGTCGCCGAGCAAACCAAAGAAGTCGACGATTGCTTTGAATGGTCCGGTCTGCGTCCGGTCGAGTGGCTGTTCGAAAACTTTAATATCGACAAAAACTGGTGCCTGATCCATGCCACCCATATGAATGATCACGAAACCACAACCATGGCAAACAGTGGTTGTGTCGCCGGGCTGTGCCCGACTACCGAGGCCAACCTCGGTGACGGATATTTCAACGCGCGCGAATATTTTTCACAGCAGGGTTGCTGGGCCATCGGATCCGACAGCCACATTTCGATTGATCCGGTGGAAGAACTGCGCTGGCTCGAGTACGGCATGCGGCTGCAAACCGGCAGTCGCAATGTGCTGATATCTGACGCAACCGCCAACACCGGGCGTAACCTGTTCGATAGTGCACTCGAAGGCGGCGCCCGTGCCTGTGGTCGCGACATTGGCCGCCTCGCGGCGGGCAGTCGTGCCGATTTCGTGGTGCTGGATCACGATCACCCTCGCCTTTACGGGCGCACCAGGGACAACTTGATCGATAGCTGGATTTTTTCCGGTAATTCAAACCTGGTGCGTGATGTTTATATCGGCGGCAAAAAACTGATCGATCAGGGTCATCACGTCGACGAAGAGAACATCGAAAATAACTACCGAACCGCACTTGATCAACTGGCAAACTGAGGGCAAACGAATTGGCTAAACCGCTGTTGTTGACTCCTGGCAAGGCACGTCTCGCTGACCTGCTCCGGGTTTATCGGAAAAATGTAAGCGTGCGTCTCGACGAATCCTGTAAACCTCGTGTCAATGCCGCTGCCGAAATTGTCGCCCGGGCCGCCGCCTCTGATGAACCCGTTTACGGCATTAATACGGGTTTCGGTAAACTCGCCAGTACTCGAGTCCCCGCGCAACAGACATCGAAGCTGCAGCGTAACCTGGTCCTGTCGCACTGTTGCGGGGTAGGTGACAACCTGCCGCGCGAAGTGGTGCGCCTGGTTATCGTATTGAAAATGCTGTCGCTGGGACGCGGCGCATCCGGGGTACGCTGGAAAATCATCGAGCGCCTGCAAACCCTGTTGCAACTGGACCTGATTCCGTTGATCCCGGCACAGGGATCGGTCGGTGCATCGGGTGACCTGGCCCCGCTCGCGCACCTTACCGCGGTCATGATCGGCGAAGGCCACGCCCAATATGAGGGTAAGGATATGCCCGCAGCAGAGGCGTTGAAGGCGGCCAAGCTGGAACCGATTAAGCTCGGCCCCAAGGAAGGTCTCGGCATGGTCAACGGCACCCAGGTATCGACCGCCCTTGCCCTGGCCGGTTTGTTCGATGCCTGGAGCCTTGCACAAACGGGATTGATTTCCGGGGCAATGACCACGGATGCATTGATGGGTTCGACCCGACCATTCCGCTCCGAAATTCATGCCCTGCGCGGCCAACAGGGTCAAATCGATGCCGCGTTAAGCTTGCGTTCGTTGCTCGAAGGATCAGCGATTCGCGAATCTCATCGTGAAGATGACAAACGCGTACAGGACCCTTACAGCATCCGCTGTCAACCGCAGGTCATGGGTGCCTGCCTCGACCAGTTCCGGCATGTGGCCCAAATGCTGGAAACCGAGGCAAACGCAGTCACCGATAACCCGATTGTCGTGATCGAGGATGCTTCGATACTGTCCGGTGGAAATTTCCACGCCGAACCGGTCGCGTTCGGTGCCGACCAATGTGCACTTGCGATTTCAGAAATTGGTTCGATTGCAGGGCGTCGCATTGCCACCACGGTCGACCCTGCGCAAAATTTTGGCTTACCGGCATTTGTTTCGCCCGATCCGGGTCTTAATTCGGGTTTCATGCTGGCCGAGGTCACGGCTGCCGCTCTGATGGCCGAAAACAAGCAGCGCGCCGCACCCTGCTCGATTGATTCGACCCCGACCAGCGCTAATCAGGAAGACCATGTCTCGATGTCCTGCCATGCAGCCAGGCGACTGGGTGAAATGAATCGCAATCTGGCACATATTATTGCCATCGAGTTATTGATCAGCGCCCAGGGTATCGAGTTCCGCGCACCATTAAACACCAGCGAGCGACTGCAACAGGTGATCAGGAAAATCCGCACGCACGTGGCAGCGCTCGAGGACGACCGTTACCTTGCCGATGATATCACCGAGGTAAAAAATCTGGTCGTGGATCGCATTATCATCGCCTCGCTGGGGGAAATCGGTTTGCTGCCACAGCTCGATCCATGAAACCGTTCGTCAAGCCCGGCAGCAGCCCGTTACTGCTGGCACAACCGCATGGCGGTATCGGGATTCCGGACACAATCCTGGTTCGCCTCAACACCGTCGGCCACGCTCGTGCTGATACCGACTGGCATATCAGCCACCTCTACGACGACCTGCTTCCGAATGCCACCGTCGTCAGCACGCCGGTGCATCGCTACGTCATTGATGCGAATCGCGACCCTGCCGATGAGTCTCTTTATCCGGGGCAGAACACGACCAGCCTGTGCCCGACGACCACCTTTGACGGGACCGAAATATACCGCGACGGACAGGCGCCATCGAAGGACGAAATAAACGAGCGCCAGCAGCGCTATCACCAGCCTTATCACGACGCGTTGCGCGGGCAACTCGAGCGCATACACCAGGCGCATGGTTACGCCATACTTTACGACTGCCATTCGATTCGTTCACAGCTACCCTTCCTGTTCGAGGGCCGTTTGCCTGATTTCAATATTGGCACCAACAGCGGCGGCAGTTGTGATCCGGCAATCGCGTCTGCGGTGCAAGCCAGGTGTACGCGAGCCAAGCAATACAGCAGCGTTTTGAACGGCCGCTTCAAGGGTGGCTGGACCACGCGGCACTATGGCGATCCCGGGCGCGGATTTCACGCGATCCAGATGGAACTGGCGCAATGCAATTACATGATCGAGGAGGCACCGTGGCATTATGTTGATGACAAGGCCCGGAAGCTTCGTGTTATTCTTGGCGATATCCTGCAAACCTTGATTAAAATCCTGGACTAGATCCCCAACCATGCTGCAGATCAACTCAGACCCTATCGGCAAGGGCAAGGAACGTGCGTGTTATGTTCATCCCGAGGATCCACGCAAGGCGATCAAGATTTCAACGGGAAAAGTCAGCGCGCAATCCAGACGTGAAATCAAGTTTTATCGCAAGTTACAAAAACGTGGCGGGGTTGTTGACGAGCATATTCCGAATTTTTATGGCCTCTGTGAAACCAATCTCGGCCAGGGCATCGTGGTTGACCTGATTCGTAATTACGATGGTGAAATCTCAAGGCCGCTGAACTGGTACCTGGCCCAGGGTTTTCCCATCGGGGAATTCGAGCCTTACCTGGACGAACTGAAAAGCTCGTTTCTGCAAAACCTGATCATCTTCAATCACGACCTGACCATCGGTAACCTGCTGGTGCAGAAATCCTCCGCAATCAAGGTCCGGCTGGTCGCGATCGACGGGCTTGGTGACGTGATCGCGCTCGACTGGCTGGACTATTTCCCGTTCCTGGTGCGCCGCAAAATCCGGCGTCGCTGGGCACGATTTATCGCCCGCGTTTATCGCACACAGGAAGTCCGCTCACAGCGGGAAGCGATGGATACCGGGTCAGCGCCCACCAACCAGCAGTAATCCGCGACTACCAGGCAATTCTCCTGTGAAGACATTATTTCATCCGAGCCTTTATCAGTTTGACCAGCCACAACCCTCGTACTGGGAAGCGACTGCGGGCAAATCAGACTTGAAGGCTGAAGCGCTTTCGGGCACGCAAAGCTGCGATGTGGCAATCATCGGGGGCGGCTATACCGGGCTTTCTGCAGCACTGCATCTGGCGCGTGATTACAACATTGACGTGCGCCTGCTTGAAGCCGGCCATATCGGCTGGGGCGCTTCGGGACGTAATGGCGGCTTTTGCACCACCGGCTCTACCAAGGTCCCGCTAAAAGCACAGTTAGGCAAATTCGGCGTCGAGCAAACCCGGGGCTTCTACCAGAGCCAGGCCGAGGCGGTCAACCTGGTGCGCGCACTCGGTGAGGAAGAGAATATCGACTACCTGCCCCAGGGAGACTGCGAGTTTATTGTCGCCGACAGCGATGCACATTTTTCAGATTTAGAGCAGCAGGCCGAACTTGAACAAACACTGCTTGGCCTTGATGTTACCACGCATAGCCAACAAGAATTCCGCGAGATCGGGTACGACTCACCGCATCAACACGGTGCGATCGCGATAAGACCATCGTTTGCACTGCACCCGTTACGTTATGCCCGCGGGCTTGCCGCCGCTGCCGAACGCAGGGGAGCACATATCCATGCACATAGCGAGGTACTGCACTGGCACAAGCAGGATGGCAGTCACTTGCTCGAAACCGCCGACGGGAGCCTGTGTGCCGGCCAGGTTATTCTGACGGGCAATGGTTTCATGCCAGAGCATTTGCACACTGGTGTACAGGGCAGGCCACTACCCGTACAAAGCGCCATCGTTGTAACCCGATCCATGAGCGAGTCCGAGCTAAACGAAAAAGGTTGGCATACCGAGAATCCAACGATTAATTCGAAACACATGTTTTTCTACTATCGCCTGTTGAGCGACGGTCGTTTCATGCTCGGTGGCCGGGCCAATCATATTGGCGACCCCGCGGGTGCCGAAACGACCTATGACGAACTCAAGCAATCAATCGCAGGCATGTGGCCGCAGTTTGCCGACATCGAATACACTCATCAATGGCGGGGACTGGTATGCTTTACCCTTAACCTGCGCCCCTCGATCGGCAGGATGCCTGAAGACAAATCAATTTACTTCGCTTATGGTTACCACGGTAACGGCGTCAACAGCGCAACCTGGAGCGGTCGCGAACTGGCTGAATGGCTCGCCGGGAAAAATTCAGGGAAGAACTTACTGCCGATGCACTTACCCGCCATAATGCGAGGCCGTTCACCTAAATTTCCGCTCGCTTTTTTACGCCGGCAGTATGTGCGCGCCGGCCTGCGCTTCTACAAGTTGCGCGATTGGCTGGATTTTTAGCAAACGCACCGAATGGATTTTCTCGAGATCAATGCAAGCGCTGAACCGGGTATGGTATTTATTGCCCTCGTTGCGTTCGGTGCTGGATTGATCCGCGGTTTCACCGGTTTTGGTGGCCCCGCGTTTATGCTCGCCATACTGACCCTGTTTTTTACACCCTACAGCATTGTATCGAAAATCCTGGTGGTCGATTTCATCGCCAGCGTCTACCTGTTCAAGGTGGTTTACCGCCAGATCGACTGGCGTGCGACTGCCTGCATGGTGGCGCCAACCCTGGTGTTTATGCCGCTGGGTCACTGGCTGCTTATCGAGCTTGATCCAGTCTGGATGAAGCGGGCCATGGCGCTGATTATTGCGACCGCCTGTGTGATGATGCTGGTCGGATTCCGCTATAAGCATCCGATGACAACTTCATGGTTGATTTTTGTCGGCATCTGCGCCGGTATTGTTTTTGGAGGATCCTATATCGCGCTGGTAGCCGTGGTCTTTATCCTGCTCGGGCCTTACGACAAGCACCAGGGGCGTACGCTGATTATTTCCTGGTCTTTTTTTACGGTACTTGGTTTTGCTCTGATTTCTGCGCTTAGCGGTACTACGGGAATCGATGATGTCATCGCCGCGGCGCCCGGAGCGGCAACCTATTTACTCGGCACCTGGGTGGGCTCGCACGGGTTTCGAAAATCGAGTGAAAAGCTGTTTCGCCGTGCCGCGATTGCAACCTTGCTGGCATTATCGCTGGTTAACATGGTGAGCTAAAAGGCATGGTACCGGTAATAATGGGAGCTTCCGCCTACGACACGAAACGGACTCTCACAGATCATATTTAATTCAATTTTTCCTGGCTTGCTGCTCAAAAAAAGAAGCCCCCCTGGGTACTTCGGGAAACATCATTGCGTACTCGCTACAGCGTACCCGCCCTGTGGATTTGCCACGAACTATTTCATACATGTATGCGCTGGGAATATGATTGGCCTGTAACGGATAGGTATCCTCTGCAGTGTATTCGCAAATAAATAACGTGCGCGGTTTTTCGGAAAGGTTGGGCGCAGAACCGTGCAGAACCCGGGTGTGCATCAAACAAGCAGAGCCCGCTGGACCATAGCATGGAATAGCCTGCGATTTCATTTCAGAGACAACTGCGTCGGACACTGCACCCGTGAATACACCCTTGTGCCAGTGTTCGTACAATGGACCTTTATGCGTACCGGGGACTACTTCCAGCGGGCCATTTTCTTCCGTGACATCGTCGATGAAAAAGAGCACCGTTATCATATCGTCATTGGTGTGCGGTTCGAAGAGAAAGTCCTGGTGATATTTTATCTGGGTTGCGGCACCCGGTTGCTTGGAATTTATTTTGGCATTTTCAAATTTTATATTTGGACCCAAAATATCAACCACCGCATCAAGCGCGTGATTGTTCCGCATAAAATCAAGATAGGTCCCGGATATCTCGATAGGTGAAGCGATGCGACGCAGTGCCGGATTGTCGGCGGAATGCCCTGGTTCGATGTCAAACCGTGGGCGATTGTCATAAGTTTCTCCGTAAGGCTCGCTAAAGTTTCTACTTTCTTCTTTCCACTGCTCGAACTCGTTCTGCATCTTGTGCAGTTTGTCTGTCGGGACGACGTTTGCCAGGAATAAAAACCCGTCCCGATTAAACTGCTTTACTTGTGATGCTGATAATGTAGCCATGTGTTTATGCACCCCCAAAGATCAATAGCGCGGGCTTGCCGGCTGCATGCTCTTGTCAGGCCTCAGACTTGTTTCCAGAACGGCCAAAACGAAGGTGCAGCATCAGCATGAGACCGCCATACACCAGACCAATGATCCAGTAGCTCGATTGGGCAGAAACCTGGCCACCGGTTTGCATCTGCATCCAGGCGTTTGCGTTCTCCAGGATATAAACTGTTACCAGGCCGCAAATGCCGGAGACTCCGATAAGAAGCTGGGTCGACGCATAACACGAGAGTTTACGACTTAGCCACAGTACCGTGCCAACGGCATTTGGAATAGCGAACAACAGAACCACGAACATGCCGGTAGGAAAATCACGAACCGCGGTTAGTAGGCCCGCTACGATAATCCACACCGTCCCACCGAGTTGCCCTCCAAACCAACCGCCAATATTCCAATTCATGTCATCTCCCTTCTGAGGCCTGACAGTAGCATTATAGTTTAATTAACCGGCAGACCATTTATTATGATGAAACATACGTCTTGCTGTGGTGGACAAACAATGAAAAAAATAGACTGGTATTTTGATTTCATCTCTCCTTTTTCCTATCTGGCGAGCGAGTCCCTTCACCGTTTTCCTGCCGGGATTGAGCTGCGACCTTGTCCGGTACTGTTTGCCGGGCTGCTGCAACACTGGCAAACCCGGGGACCAGCGGAAATCGCGCCAATGCGTCGCTTTACCTTCCGCCACATTCAGTGGCTGGCCGATAACAACAATCTCCCGCTCACCCCGCCACCGGCGCACCCGTTTAATCCTCTCAAGCTGTTGCGTCTGTGCATCGCGCTCGGTAGCGAGCCTGCAATCGCACAAAGACTTTTCCGCTTTGTCTGGGCTGAGGGGCGATCTTCAGATGATCCGGATCATTGGCAAGCGTTGCTTGCGGAACTGGGCGTGGATAATGACGAAGCCCGTGTTGCAACACCCGAGGTCAAGTCCCGGCTCAGGCAGAATACGCAGGCCGCGATCGACAATGGTGTGTTTGGTGTGCCGAGCTTCAGGGTTGATGACGAAATATTCTGGGGCTTTGACTCCATCGATTTCCTGCTTGCCTATCTCGATGAACCAGGATTGTTACATTCACCGGGCATGCAGGCCGTAGATGATATGCCGGAAGGTCCTGGCCGCGCGCTTTAGGTCGCAGGGATTTCGGAATCGCGTCGCCAATAACGCGAGACTCCTCAACAATACCGGTTTATTCAGGTAGAATGCCGCCCCTACCCGCGGAATGCCCATGCAAATCGAACTGAGCTCCCAGGCCCGTCCCCTGAACCAGTACCCACTGTACTGGGCGGAATGCTTTGGCATGGCGCCATTTTTACCGATGTCACGCGCGGAAATGGAGCAGCTCGGATGGGATAGCTGCGATGTCATTGTCGTGACCGGTGATGCCTATGTCGATCATCCGAGTTTCGGCATGGCAGTTATCGGGCGCCTGCTCGAAGCCCAGGGGTATCGCGTCGGTATCATCGCACAACCTGACTGGCATTCTGCCGAACCATTTCAAGCGCTCGGTAAACCCAACCTGTTCTTCGGTGTCACTGCCGGCAACATGGATTCAATGATTAATCGCTATACCGCGGATCGAAAGATTCGCAGTGACGATGCTTACTCACCGGGCGATATCGGTGGCATGCGTCCCGACCGTTGCTCGATCGTATATGCCCAGCGTTGTCGTGAAGCTTTCACCGACACACCGATTGTTATCGGCGGTATCGAAGCCTCGTTGCGCCGCATCGCGCATTACGATTACTGGCAGGACAAGATCAGGCGCTCGATCCTGGCCGATGCGAAGGCGGATATTCTGCTCTACGGCAATGCCGAGCGCGCCATCGTCGAAATTGCTTACCGCCTTGCAAACGGCGAGTCAATCGACAGCATTACTGACGTGCGCGGAACCGCATTTTTCGTCAGGAACTTGCCAGCCGACTGGACCGTCATCGACTCGACCAACGTGGACAAACCGGGACGGGTGGAAAACCCGTCAAATCCCTACGCGATCATCGATCAATCGGTCTGCGATACCAGTCCGGACAATGACCAGGCACCAGGTGCCGATATCAGGCTGCAGGGCAAGCTCGCGCGCGTACAGCAGAAACTCGAACAACGCTTTAAGACCGTGGTGCGCCTGCCCTCGTATAACGATGTCAGTCGCGACCCGATACTTTACGCACACGCAAGTCGCGTGCTCCATCTCGAAACCAATCCCGGCAATGCGCGCGCCCTGGTGCAAAACCAGGGTGGCCAGAAGGTCTGGTTCAATCCACCACCGATACCGCTTACGACCGAGGAAATGGATTACGTGTTCGGTTTCGACTACGCGCGCATACCGCACCCGGTTTACAGGGACGCACGCATTCCGGCCTACGAAATGATTCGCTTTTCGGTCAATATCATGCGCGGCTGTTTTGGCGGTTGCACCTTTTGTTCGATTACCGAACACGAGGGCCGCATCATCCAGAACCGCTCGCAGGAATCGATCCTGCGTGAAATCGAGGTCATGCGCGACAGGGTTCCGGGGTTCACCGGCGTGGTTTCCGACCTCGGCGGACCGACCGCCAATATGTATCGTATCGCCTGCAAGTCGAAGACCATTGAGACGGCCTGCCGCCGACCATCCTGTGTGTACCCGGGAATTTGCGAAAACCTGAATACGGATCACTCAGCCCTGATCGAGCTTTACCGCAGCGCTCGCGCCATCGATGGTGTGAAGAAGGTTTTGATCAGTTCCGGTTTGCGCTATGACCTCGCCGTAGAGTCTCCTGCCTACGTCGAGGAACTCGTCACCCATCACGTCGGTGGTTACCTGAAAATAGCACCCGAGCATACCGAGCAGGGTCCGCTTTCAAAAATGATGAAACCGGGCATGGGCAGTTACGATCGCTTTAAAGCACTGTTCGAAAAATACTCCAGCAAGGCTGGCAAGGAACAGTACCTGATTCCCTATTTTATCGCGGCCCATCCCGGTACCACCGATGAGGACATGCTGAACCTTGCGCTCTGGCTCAAGCAAAATGGATTTCGCGCGGACCAGGTGCAAAACTTTTACCCGTCACCGATGGCAACCGCTACGGCGATGTACTACAGCGGTAAAAATCCGCTCAAACGCGTGCGCCGTGATAGCGAAACCGTCGACACGCCCAGGGGGGAGAAACAGCGACGTCTGCACAAGGCTTTTCTGCGCTACCATGATCCGGCCAACTGGCCGATACTGCGGGCGGCATTAAAGCAAATGGGCAGGGAAGACCTGATCGGCAAGGGTAAGCATCGACTGGTTCCGGCCCATCAGCCTCGCAACACGTCTAGCTACCACAGCCCGCGGCGCAAGAACAGTTATCATAACCGTGCTAAAAAGGGCCGTATTCTAACGCAGCATACCGGCTTGCCGCCGCGCAAGTAGGGATTATTCTTTTTCGATAACGAGGATAATCTGGCCGACCTTGAATCCCCACTTGGTCATGATCGACTCGTTCAATAACACCTTGTCTGACACCAGATATCGCCACAATCCCTGGGAGGCGGGTGAGGAACTTTTGCAAACTGAAAGAATGAAACTCGGGGAGGACTATCCGCTGTCAATGCTCGATTTGAAGGTATCCCGCGAACGTGCGCTGGAGCGATTCAAGGCACTCGCTTAAAACCGAAAGACACCAGGCCTCAGGCGGCTTCCATTTCCCTAATGTGCTCCTGGCAGCGTTGCATCGAGTCTGCCATTTCCGCACCGCTTTCAAAACGATCCTGGGCTTCCTTGGCTAATATCTTGTCGATCAGGTTATTGACACAGTTCGGCAGGTCGGAACGGAAACGTCGTATATCGGGGTGCTGCTCATTGGCGATGTTGTACATCAGGTTGGCTATGGAGTCACCCTTGAAAGGCAGTTCGCCGGACAACATCTGGTACATCATTACACCCAACGAAAAGAGGTCTGCGCGCCCGTCAACTTTCTTGCCCGCGAGCTGTTCCGGTGACATATAGTAAGGGCTGCCGATGACGGTACCGGTCTTGGTCTTGCTCGCATCGGTGAGACAGGCAACACCGAAATCGGTAATCTTGGCAACGCGTTTTTCGTCATCATAGATGATATTCGCCGGCTTGATATCACGATGCACGACGTGTTGTTTGTGGGCATAATCAAGCGCCAGGGCGATGTTAATGATGATGTTGAAAACCTCGCTTACCGGCAATAATGTCTTGGGATTACAGTAAGCCGACAGGTCCTTGCCCTTGAGGTAATCCATCGCGATATAGGCGAGATCCTGCTCTTCACCGACATCGTAAACCGTAACGATGTTGGGGTGGTCAAGGCGTCCCGCGGCCTCGGCTTCGCGAAAGAAGCGAGTGCGCACTTCATCACGCATATCGTCTTCGATCTCGTCCGATATCAGCATGGTCTTGATCGCGACGGTCCGGCCTATTTTGTCGTCCTGGCCCAGGTAAACCATCCCCATCGCACCGCGTCCGATTTCGCTGTCGATTCGATAGCGCCCAAGCTTGGGCTTTTCGAGCGTGTCCGCACCGGAAATCAGGTTGGGACCTGGGCCCGTGGGATCTCGGCTACCGAGAACCACAGCGTTTGCGGCGTTTTCGTTTTGCTGGATGCGCTCGCTGACGTCATTGAATTTTTCATCGTGCTCGTGGATATACTTGAACACTGCCGCCGCCTTGTTGAACTGGCGTTTGCGTTCATAATCGAGACCGAGATTATATACCTGCGCGAGCAGTGGTTCATTCACCTCGCAGCGGCGATACTTGACAAATGCCTGATCCAGATTTCCCTGTGCGTGCAGCGATTGGCCGAGTTGATGATAGGCAATCGAAAGTTCGCCTCGTGCCAGACTTAAGCGCGCGTTTACGGACTGGCGGGCACCGAGAATCAGGTGCCCGATGATTAACAAGGCAACCGCGGACATCATCGGCAACCACATGGCCTGCGAGCTCATCAGCAAAAAGTGCGCATTGCATATCATCAGCGCGACAAAGAGGCTTAGAAAAAATGCCGTGTTGGCGCGGAAACGTCCCAGCACGAACATCAAATACAGTCCGACAAAAATGATGAGTCCACGTTGTGCCCAGGCAGCCCATTCGGGTAACAGGTATTGTTCGTTGTTCATCAGGCTGGAGACCGTATGAGCGGTTGCAAGAGTCGGTGAAATCGCCTGCCCGTCCGGCGTCAGACGTGGCTGCGTGAGGCGCGGTGAAGTCAATCCGACGATAACGATCTTGTCCTCAAAAACACTGTGGGCCACGCTGCCATCGAGCACATCGATGAGCGAATAAACCTTGAATGCAGACTTCCCGTTCTGGTCTTCATAAAAACGCGGGTAGATATTAAAGTCGATATCCGTGCCAAGATCTTTTCCTCTCAGCATCGGGCTGGCACTCCCCATGGATTCAATATGCTGCATTGACATTCCCTTGCTGCGGGTAGCAAGCATCAACGCAAACGACGGTAGAAAATCAGTACCATACTGCACGATCAGGGGCTCGCGATAGAAGCGCTCGATATTACTAATGACGCCAACACCCCCTGACTGTCTGGACAGGATTTCGATGGGCGGAAAGACTTCCGATGCCCGCGTAATTTTCGGAGTCGGCCAGCCGAAACCACGACCGGCATTACCGTTCCCGCTGACCTTGGGCAAGGTAAATTTCTGGATATGTCGGGGAAGCGAGGGGCTCAGGCCTGTGGGAGGATTCTCGGTCGGAATATAGGGCATCGCGAGCACAATTCGACCACCCGATTTGAAACTGCTGGCCAGGCTTTCATCACCCAGCAAAGTTGCTTCGGTTTTACCTAACGCCTTGTTAACACGGCGACTTAATTTCTTCTCTTTACTCAGGATAGCGCGCAGTTGGGCCAACGAGACCTTACCCGCTTCGAATTGCGGCTTATCGAGGGACATCGTAAAACCGACGACGCTGGGTTTGGCGATCGTCAGTAAGCGTGTGGTTTTTGCGAGGATATCGCGTGACCAGGGCCATGCCCCGATGGACTGTAGCGATTTATCGTCGATGGCGACAACGACAACGTCTTCGTGGGGTTCCTTTGATGCCGAAAACTTGGCCCCTAAATTGTAGGCCTGACGATCGAGCACAGAAAACCAGCCTGTTTCTGCAAGGCTCAGAAACAAGATGGTAATGACCAGTCCGATAAACCAGTCACGGCGTAAAAGGGTCTTAATTGAAGGCATTCAAGTTATGCTATTTTTTAACTACCCGGTTGTTTGTTGTCTTATAGTCTATTCGCATGGTATTTTCCGCCCCGATTGCATATCAAATGACAGCGGCCGGGCGGGCAAAGAAGCGCCTGGGGACAGTCAATCTGGGGCTGTTTTACCCATCCCGCTAGCATCATCGCAAAAACCCGTTAGCTTCGGTGCTGCGATAGGTAATAGCAGATGAATAGGCACTTGTCCTCAATGCTGTATTCAATTTGTGGCCCGATCGAAAATACTTCGCACAACCCCAGAAGTTTTACCGGTTTTCGACCAGTATTCTTTCTGACAAAGGGGCAGCCCCGGGAACATCTGAAGCCAGTTCAGGAATGCGCCGATCGAAGAATTAATTGCGCTGACCAGCGCATTCTTTTAGCCTTCTAGGCTCGATGTGAGCTCGTGATGCCTGATTCAATCAAGCTGCTGTCAACCCGGCGCTTTCGACCGTTCTTTCTGACCCAGTTGCTGGGTGCCTTCAACGATAACCTGTATAAAAACGGGTTAACGATATTTATTGCATTCCAGGCGGCGAACATATCCCAGCAACAAAGCAACAGCCTGGTCAATATCGCGGCCGGCTTGTTCATTCTTCCCTTTTTCCTGTTTTCAGCTATTGCCGGACAACTGGCTGACAAGCATGAGAAGTCGATGCTGATCCGGCGTATCAAGTTACTGGAAATCATGATCATGCTGCTCGGCGGGATCGCCTTCCTGATGCAGAGCCCTGAGCTGCTGGTGGCGATTCTATTTTTGATGGGGACCCAGTCTGCCCTGTTCGGACCCGTGAAATACAGCCTGCTGCCCCAGGCGCTAAAACCCGGGGAACTGGTGGGTGGAAACGCTTTGGTCGGGTTCGGTACCTTTGTCGCAATCCTGATGGGGCTCATTATAAGCGTCTTCGTGATTGGACTGGGTTACCTGGCGATGGCCATCGGCGTAGCCGTTACCGCCTGTCTCGGTTACTGGGCGAGCCGTGGCATACCGGTACTTCCCGCGGGTGATCCTGAACTGAAAATCAGCTTCAATTTAATCAAGCAGACCAACAGTATTCTGCGCGATGCCCGCGAAAATCTAACCGTATTTTACTCGGTGCTGGGTATTTCATGGTTCTGGTTTATCGGTATTACCTATATTACCCAGTTACCCAACTTCGTTCGTTATGAACTTGGTGCCAATGAACAAGTGTACATCTTGCTGCTGGCAATGTTTTCCGTCGGCATCGGTGCCGGCTCATTTTTATGCGAACGCCTCTCGGGCCGCATCGTCGAGATTGGCCTGGTGCCGCTCGGGGCACTTGGCCTGACACTTTTTGGCATCGATCTTTACTTCAACCAGGACCTGTCCCCCGGGGGTGAGTTGATCGGCCCTGTAAACTTTCTGGCGCAGGGCACAAGCCTGCGGGTGTGTTTTGACATTATCATGCTGGGTGTCTCCGGCGGCATTTACATCGTGCCACTCTACGCGCTGGTACAGCAACGCAGCCGACCCAAAAAGCGTTCCCGCATTATTGCCGCTAACAATGTCCTGAATGCGCTGTTTATGGTAATCGCTTCGCTGTATGGCCTGTTTGCATTGTCTGCCGGTGTCTCGATTCCGGTATTGTTTTTAATCCTGGCAATAATGAATGCCGCGGTCGCCATATTCATCTTTATGCTTGTGCCCGAGTTCATAATGCGCCTGTTGATATGGCTGCTGGTGCACACAATATACCGGGTTGATAAAAAGGAATTGGATAACATTCCCGATGAAGGGCCTGCGGTACTGATCTGTAATCATGTGAGCTTTGTCGATGCCCTGGTATTGGCCGGGTGCATCCGGCGTCCGATACGTTTCATCATGTATTACCGGATTTTCCAGCTGCCGGTTCTGTCATTTATATTCCGGACCGCAAACGCGATTCCGATTGCGGCTGAGCACGAGGACAAGGACATGATGGAGGGCGCCTTCGATCAAATCAGTGACGCGCTGCGGCAGGGTGAACTGGTATGCATTTTTCCTGAAGGAAAAATTACCGAAAGTGGCGAACTGGGGCCTTTCAGGCCCGGCATCAGTCGCATCCTGCAGCGCGACCCCGTTACGGTGATACCATTGGCGCTGCGCGGCCTTTGGGGCAGTTTTTTCAGTCGGGCTTATGGTAACGCGATGTCGCGGCTGCTTCCCCGCGGCATGCTGAGTCGCATCGAGTTGATTGCAGGTGATGCCATCGACGCCAGCGAGGTGACGCTTGACCTGTTGCAACAGCGTGTCGCCATCCTGCGCGGCGAGCGCCTTTAATCGTAGATCAACATTTGACAGTCTCGTTACTATTAACGGTATCAGAAAACGGTATACCGCTTCGATGTGCGCGACCTGGCAATGCCAGGGACTACATTTGCGCGCAAGCCGCGTACCAATAAAACTATTTTTTTGCATAAGCATCTTGTCTATAATGTCCGCCCTTTCTCGTTTTTACCCCTACAGGAACTATCATGAGTCAGCCAGCCGAAGCCATATCCTCAGACATTACCCAATTGAACCACTACGTTAATGGCGAGCGGGTCGCGGGCACCAGCGGGCGTTTCGGTGATATTTTCAATCCCAGCAAGGGCGTAAAGATCAGCGAAGTACCCCTGGCTTCGAAATCCGAAGTCGAGGCCGCGATCGAAGTTGCCCAGCAGGCATTCCCCGAATGGGCTGCGACTTCGGTGCTGCAGCGCTCACGCATCATGGCGCGTTACGTGCAGTTACTCTACAAACACCAGCATGAGCTGGCCACGCTGGTTTCGACAGAACATGGCAAAGTCATTGAAGATGCCATGGGGTCGGTATTGCGTGGTATCGAAGTCGCCGAATTTGCCTGCGGCGCACCCCATGCCCAGAAAGGCGAGTTTTCCGACAACGTAGCACGCGGCATTGATATCTATTCAATGCGCAAGCCTCTCGGTGTCGTGGCCGGTATCACCCCGTTTAATTTTCCGGCGATGATCCCTTTATGGATGGCCGGGATGGCACTGATTACCGGTAACACCGTGGTGCTGAAACCCTCGGAAAAAGATCCGTCTTGCCCGATCCGGCTGGCGGAACTGTTCCTCGAAGCCGGCGCACCTCCCGGCGTCTTTAACGTCGTCAATGGCGACAAGGAAGCCGTCGACACGCTGCTCAACGACGAGCGTGTCAAAGCCGTAAGTTTCGTCGGCTCGACCCCGATCGCCAGGTACGTCTACGCTACCGCCACCGCGAACGGCAAGCGCTGCCAGGCCATGGGCGGCGCCAAGAATCACATGCTGATTCTGCCCGACGCTGATCTCGAAGATGTCGCCAATGCGCTTATGGGTGCGGCTTACGGTTCCGCCGGCGAACGCTGTATGGCGATCTCGGTGGGGGTCTGTGTCGGTGACGAAGTTGCCGATCAGTTAATCGATATTCTAAAGCCGCGCGTCGAGGCGCTGCGCATCGGGCCGAGCCTCGATACCAATCTGGAAATGGGCCCACTGGTGACAAAAGAGCATCGTGAAAAAGTCATGAACTATATCCAGATGGCACAGGATGAGGGCTCACGCCTGGTCGTCGATGGTCGTGATTTCGTATGCGATGGCCACCAAGACGGCTTCTTTTTGGGCGGCTCGCTGATCGATAACGTTACCCCTGACATGCAGTCTTACCAGGAAGAAATCTTTGGCCCGGTCCTGCAGATCATGCGTGTTGGCTCGTTTGAACAGGGTGCCGCGCTGGCAACAGACCACCCTTACGGCAACGGTACTTCGATCTTCACCAAGAACGGCGCCGCCGCGCGTACCTTCGCGGATAAGGTGGAGGTCGGTATGGTTGGTATCAATGTCCCTATTCCGGTACCCCTGGCTTTCCACAGCTTTGGCGGCTGGAAATCTTCCGCTTTTGGTGACCACAACCAGTACGGTATGGAAGCATTGCGTTTTTACACCAAGGTAAAGACCGTGACCTCACGCTGGCTTGACAGCGGCGTCGATGCGGAATTCACAATGCCGGTATTGAAATAAGGTTGGGATTGTCTCAAGTCAGGGGTGCACGAATACATCCACTGATCCAGTTTACCCGGCAGGAATTTAAAGGCTAGTTGTTGAAACTGTAGTCGTAATTCTGCGTTCCGCTGGAATTAAATACCTGCGCATGAAACGAGACGATGACGCGGTCCTTCGCGCCATTATAGGGAAATGGCATATGCTTTATATGTGAAGGGAACACGCAGAGCTTGCCGTCTTCAGGGTAGGAATCCCAACTGCTATTGTGCAGATAGTAATTACCGTAGTCACCGAAGCCACCCGCCATGTGCTCTATATGTGGACCATAAAATCGGGTTGTCCCATTCGGCTGTGCGCCTCGATGAGATTCGGGTGACTTGCTGCAATCGCCCGATTGTACGTAGTAAACCCCGGACCAGGAACAGTTTCCATGCACATGCATTTCGTGGAAAGCATGATTGTTCGATATCTGAAACCAGAGGCCGGTAATGTTAACGCGCACCTTTTCTCGTGGATCCCACAGGCCCGCGTTAGCTTCTCTTGCGACCTCAACAATCCCCTGGCTGATAAACTCGGCGAGCTCGTTCAGCTCCTGGTGCAGGGGATACATTGCGAGCAGATCGTCACCACTGGCATAGGCATGCGCGGTACCGCGCTGCTCACGGTCACGATGCTCGTAAAATAAATCAAGCAAAGCCGGATTCACTTTTTGATAGTGGGCAAAACGCTTCGCCAGCAAAGTGGTCGGCCACAGCGTAATAACGTTCGGATTACCAGTTGTTTTGGTTTTTTTTGCCATTTCAGTCGATTCGTTTTCTATCGCAGCCAATTGACAGGGAATTATGGCAATGGTGACTGGCCATAGCGCTGGCTTTTTTCGATATAGGCCCGGGTACTTTTGGGCATCGGTACGCGGGCACTGGCAATATAGCTGATCAACTGTCTACCTTCCTGAATCAGGTCTCGCCCGTAAGCCAAGCGCATGCGCAACATTTGATCAGCCCCGTCTGGTATGCTCGGTTTGAAGGCATCAAGCTGTTCTCCGAGCGACACAAACTTGGGCCAGACCTGAAAATTAATCGGGTCCTTCTTCATGGTTTCCGCGGCCTGTCGCGCAGCCGTCGCATAGTCGATGATTAGCTCGTCCAGTCCCTCAAACAGGGGGCGGCTGCAAAACACGTCAATCATGCAGTTAGCAACGAGGTCGATTTCGCGCATTCCTTGCGCTATTTTAATGAATCGCGACTCGTAAAAATCCGCGATGGGCATCGTGAAAGCCTTGAATGGTTCGCCCCAGACCTCATCGATTCCCTCGCAACCGCTGTGATGCTTGACTTGCCGACCCAGCGTCAAGGCTTCCTGGAAACAGTCGCTGCACTGACGCATCAATTCGTTGTTTTCGCTGACCTGCACGCCGAGCTCGCCGAGGTCCACGATCGCGGTAAACAAATCGGTGGCCCTGTTGAAAAGCGCTCCAGCGAGCATGGCGGCATTCACCCGCTTGCGTCGCGGATCGATCTCGTTTTCATAGGCTTCGCGGGCATGTTCCAGGCTGTTACCGGGCGTATTTATGCCAGCTTCTGTATGATGAAACGCGCGCCGGGTAAGACTATCAATCAACCGCTTGCGATTGGCCAGCGTGTCCTTAAGTGGCGCATAGTGCCGAATCCAGTAACCATCGAAGAAAATATATTCGACGCTATCGACAATGCGGCGATCACCATTTCTAGGAGAACTTTCAGATGCGGTTTCCATTGGCCCCGCGAGCTTGTGCTGTCATAGGATGTCGGACAATCATAAATCAATCCAGCGACAATGTTATGAAATCTGTTGGGGTAATCAATTAAAATTTTGAATATTGGCGAGTACCGGGTCACCGCGATGGCTCATCCGGTGAGCTGCCGTTGTTTTATAATCTCCCGGTTTTGCAACATAATCGTCCCGCAATGGCTTTAACCATCCTGAGTTCAAACCAAGTCGAAATCCTGCAGTCGCGACTGACGCAGCGCATTGTTGCTGAACCATTGGCGAATCCATTCGCGCCGGAAATAATTGTCGTGCCAACCTACGCGATGTCGCGCTGGCTGAACCTGCGTATTGCGCAGCAACAGGGTATCGCGGCAAATATTTATTATCCCCAGGTGAGTGAGTGGATCTGGGGCATGGCTGCGACAAACCTTGATAATCTGCCGCTTAAAGATCCTTATTCGCGAGGCGAGCTCGCCTGGCAAATTTTTGTTGCCCTGCCTGGAATGCTCGGCCAGACTGCTTTCTTATCCCTGCGTAGGTACCTTGATGACGACCAAACCGGCATCAAGCGCTGGCAGTTGGCTCAACGCATCGCGACGAGCTTCGACCGCTACCAGACCTATCGGCCGGAACTGATCCGCGATTGGTCCGACGGAGCTGACAACCAGTGGCAGGCAAAGCTGTGGCGAAAAATTACCGCCACCAGAAAAGAAGCTCATCGGGTCGATATCATGACCAACATCATCGAGCACCTCGCCGACGAAACCACCGAGATTAAACTTCCCCGACGTACCAGCCTGTTCGCGATGTCCAGCCTGGCACCGCTTGCCATTGAATTCATTCATGCGCTCGCGCGCCGCTGCGATATATTTCTCTACCAGCACAGCCCCACGAATCAATACTGGGCTGACCTGGTCACCGAAAAAGCAAAGGTAAAGCAACGTCTGCAAAATCCTGCCAACGCCGAGTATCTCGATACTGGTAACAGTTTACTGGCTTCCTGGGGCAGGCAGGGACAGGCGATGCAGGATTTATTGCTTGGTCTGGGGCCGGTCACCAGTAGCGAAAACGAAGACAACCTGCTCCCCGGCACTGCCAGCACACTGCAATGCTTGCAGACCAGCCTGTTTAACCTCGAGCCCCCGGCAGCCGGGACGGCGGTCGATGATTCGGTCTCGGTTCAAATCTGTCACAGCCCGATGCGCGAATGCCAGGTACTGCATAACCACCTGCTGAAGCTGCTCGATCGACACCCTGACCTGTCGAACGAGGATATCCTGGTTATGGTCCCCGAGATCAGCCGCTATGCACCTTACATCGAGGCAGTTTTCCAGCGCGATGCGAGCAACAAGCGCCCTAACCTGGCCTGGAATATCTCCGATATCAGCATTCGCGATGGCCATCCGCTGGTAAAAACTTTCCTGCTGTTATTGAAGCTGCCTGGCAGCAGATTTACCCGTTCCGAGGTCCTGACATTTCTCGAGTGTGCAGAAATTCGCAAACGTTTCGGCATCGACGAGCAAATGCTCAAACATATATATCGCCTGGTTGAATCCGGCCAGGTGCGCTGGGGAATTGATGCCAAACAACGACAGGCGCTGGGCCTTCCCGCGGTTCATGAAAATACCTGGCAACAGGCCTGGGAACGGTTTTTCGCGGGTTATGCAATGGTGGACGATGGCCTCTGGCGCGGTATTTCTCCGATCACCGAGGTTGACACCGAAGCCGGCATCGCAATTTCCCAGTTTAGACATCTGTTCGAGCGCCTGACCAGCTGGCATGAGAAACTCGGCAAAGCTGCCAGCGGTAAGGTCTGGCAGCGACGTCTACATCAGCTCGTCGACGAGTTTTTTACGCCCTGGGTCAATACCGATGATTTACTGCTCCCGCTGCGAAACGCAATCAGTGAAATCGGTCAATCCGGATCGACCGAGTTAAGTCCCGGCCTAGTTGGTTACTGGATGCAGAAGCAACTGGAGATAAATCAACAACCGGGTCGGCTTTATTCGGGTGGTATTACTTTTTGTGGCATGCAACCCATGCGCAATATCCCATTCCAGGTAATCTGCGTGCTCGGAATGCACGACAATGCCTTTCCGCGTCAGGATTACCCATCCGAATTCGACCTGATGCATCGGGCCTGGCGCCCCGGTGACCCGCTCACAGGGGATGAAGACCGCTACCTGATGCTTGAAACCCTGTTGTGTGCGCGACGTTACCTGTATTTCAGCTATTGCGGCCGCAGCCTTAAGGACAATAGCGAATGTCAGCCTTCAGTATTACTGCGGGAACTACTCGACTATATCGATACCTGCTTTAAAAACGATGATAACGGGCGTACGGCAAGCGAACAGATTACGCAGGTTCACCCGATGCAGGCATTTTCTCCGAGAAATTTTGAATCCGATGCCTGCGGCTACGATCAGTACTGGTATGACACATCGCGTTATCTCGAAAGCAGCGAAAATCCAGATCAAAGACCGGCCTGGCAACAGGAAGCGATTGCCTCAATCCTGGATTCTGAGCCGGCAATAGATCTCGACGTACTGAAACGATTCTTCAGCCATCCGATTCGCTTTTTCTTCAGCTCGAGGCTCGGTATCGGTATGCCTGCAGAACACGGCTCTGACGACGAGGAGAGTTTTTCCCTGCAGGGTTTGCAGAAGTGGGGGCTGGCCAGCCGTATCGCCGATGACTGTCTGGCAGGAAGACATAGTGACGTCGCAAAATTTTCAGCGCAGGGTTTGTTACCGCATGGCAGCGCCGCAACCGGCGAATGGTCAGCCATCCGCAGCGAATATCAGATCCTGTTCGATCAGCTGCAGCATTTTGGTGACGCGCAACCCGCAACCCGGGCTGTCGAGTGCGAACTAGACACGGGCCTGACGCTGTTCGGAGAAGTCGGTGCCTGTTATCCCGGCATCGGATTGATGCACTTCACTGCCAGTAAAACCGTCAAAAGCAGGTCCGTCATGTCGCTTTGGCTCGATCACCTGGCGCTCTCGGCGACCGCACAGCTGGCTCTACCGGAATGCAGTCAATTGCTGACCCCGGTTGCAAAAGGACTTCGTTTTGAGGCTGTCGATGCTTCCAGTGCCAGAAAAATTCTGACCAACTATGTGTCACTGTTCCGTCAGGGTCAGACGTATCCACTGCCGGTGTTTCCCGACACCAGCTACGCCTGGGCATCACATGTCGATCCGGATATTGCGATGAGCAAGGCACTTGCCTGCTGGCATGGAAACCAGTACCGGAACGCGCCTCCCGGTGAGTGCGACGATGCATTCATTCGACTTGCATTGCAGCAAAACCCGGCCAGGCCACTCGATGACCCGCTGTTTAAGGATTGCGCGCGGCAAATTTACCTGCCCCCAATCAAGCACGCTGCCAAAAATGCCTGATATTTCGATGCCTTACCACCTCGACGCCAGGGCAATACTGGGGCTCGATCTCGAGGGTGTCAAACTGATCGAGGCGAGTGCCGGCACCGGAAAAACGCACACCATTTCCGACCTTTACCTGCGACATATCCTGGCGGGTCGACATCCGTCACAGATTCTGATCGTGACTTATACCAACGCGGCGACCGAAGAATTGCGGGGCCGCATCCGCAAACGACTCTATGACGCGCTGGATCTGCTCCAGCATGCAGCTGGCTGCGAGGACGAGTTGCTGTCGTTGCTGCAGGAGCAGTCAGCGAATCTCGATAAAGACGCACGGAATACCCGGATCACTCGTTTGCAACTTGCGTTACGCAGCATGGATGAGGCTGCGATCTCAACCATTCACAGCTTCTGTCAGCGCAGCCTGAGGGAGCACGCATTATCCGGTAACCAGCTTTTCGATAGCGATATGCTGACCGATGATGACCGGATCTGGGAATCCGCGATAAAAGACTGGTGGCGCAAACGGACCTATGATCTTGATCGCGAGGCCTGGCGGTTTATTCATGACGGCTTACCGGATCTAGACAGCCTGATCGCAATCTTGCTGGACTTGCGGAACAAGCCGTCAGCGCGCATCCTGCCGGAAACACTCGACAACCTGCCCACGCTGCTGGAACAGCCGCGAAAGATTGCGCAGTCACTACACCGGTTGGCTCCGATATGGATTCAGCAACGGGCCGAAATTGGCGAAATTATTTCGAAATCAACGGCACTTAGCCGAACCTTAAAGTTGCCATATCATCAGGAGAATCTGCCGGCGTTTCTGGAGGCTGCCGACCTGTTTTTCAACGCGCCCGAGCCCACCGCCCTTTTCCCGAATTTCCAGTACCTGGGAGCGGACTTGTTACACCAGAACTCTAAACCCAGTAAACGGGGACAGGATCCCGGACTGGACCACGAATTTTTCAAAACGGTAAGTCCCATCGCCAACGAATGGCTTCGGTTTAGCAACGAGCTTGGGCCGAAACTGCGCGCCGATGCATACCATTTTGCCTCGCAAGCAGTACGGGCAACCAAGCGTGAAATGACCGCGCTCGCTTTTCAGGACCAACTGACATTACTTTTGGAGGCACTCGAATCAGGCAGCGGAGAAGCGTTGGCAGCGAGCCTGCGGCACCAGTACCCGGTCGCGATGATCGATGAATTCCAGGACACCGACACGATCCAGTATAAAATTTTCAACCATATTTACCTGTCGGCGAATGACATCAGCCTGACACTGATAGGCGATCCCAAGCAGGCAATTTACAGCTTTCGTGGTGGTGATATCTTCACCTATATACAGGCCCGGCGTTTACCGGGGATAGGCCTGTTCAGTCTGCAAACAAACTGGCGCTCTCAACCAAAACTGGTAGATGCCGTCAACACGCTATTTTCGAATCGGCCTGATGCGTTTATTTACCAGGATTCGATCATGTTCTCGCCGGTCGACTCGATTCAGCACAATGTAAATTACGAGCTTCGCCTGGAAGACCGGATTTCCCCGGCAATGACCCTGTGGCAGCTTCCCGGGAGCGAACAACAGGGCAACCATACGCGCCAGGCCATGCGGGACATGATCAACGAGGCGATTGCTGGTGAAATCTGCGCGCTGCTCGAAAAAGCCGCCCAACAAACGGCCACTATTAACGGTCGCAGCCTGCAAAGCGGCGATATTGCAATCCTCGTACGGCAGGCCTCCGAGGGGCATGCCTTAAGTCGGGTCCTGAATCGTTATGGCATCCGCTCGGTCACTATCGGTCGAGATTCCGTTTTCAGGAGTGAAGAAGCCAGGGGTCTTTATGATCTGATGTTGGCGATTTCCCAGTGCCAGGATCAAACCCTGGCCACTTTTTCGCTAACGTCCAGCCTGCTCAATCTCGATTACCGGCAAATCGCAGCGATCCTTGAAAGCGATTCTGCGTGGCAGCGCTGGATTGAAGACTTAAGCCACCTGCAACAGCTCTGGGAACGGCACGGATTTATCGCGATGTTTCAGTCTTTGCTGCATCGATTCGATATCACACGATCCCTGGCGCAAAAGGACAACAAGGAAAGACGTATTACCAATCTACTGCATCTGGCTGAATTGCTACAACAGCAGTCGACGATCGCGGCCGGAATGTCTCCGATGATCAGCTGGTTCCACGATCAGTTTGAAGAAAACGGTAACGAAGACGCCGAGCTGCGCCTGGAAGACGATGAGGCGCTGGTCAAGATAGTCACCGTTCACAAGTCCAAGGGCTTGCAATACCCCGTTGTATTTGTTCCCTTCCTGTGGTCCTGTAAACCGGTAGACCCGGCCAGAGCGGTCTACTTTCATGATGCCGGGATGACACCGTGCATCGATCTCGGATCTGCGGAACTGGAAGCAAACTGGCTGATCGCAGAAAAAGAGCGCCTCGCCGAGGACATGCGCCTGTTATACGTGGCATTGACCCGAGCGCGCTCGAAAGTGTACCTGGCCTGGGGCCCCGCTGGTGATCCCGGAAAACAGGGTTATGCAAAACAGACCGCGCTCGCTTACCTGCTCCACTCGAGGCAAACTCCGGATGAACTCGAATCGGTGGCGCCCGACGGGTTTGCGGGCGACCTCGACCTTGCAGCCGATTTGCAGGCCCTGGTCGACAGGAGCGCCGCAACCATCGAGCTTGTCCCGCTGCCGCATGAGAACCTGACGCCCGGATTGCGTCAGGACGGCGCACGGCAGCAACCGTCTCAACTGGCCATGTTTACGCGTGGCAACACGATCCCATGGCGGGTAAATAGTTTCAGTGGCCTGACACGCGATATACATCAACCGGGCAGCCCCGAAAACATGCACGCTGCGGATGATTCTATCCTGGATTTCCCCGCGGGAAGCCATATCGGATTGCTCATCCATTCACTACTCGAGAACCTGGATTTTCAGCAAGATATCGCACAGCAGTGTGCACAGCTATTCCCACACTACCTGGCCCCGTCGGGATTGACTGCCGAAAATGAACCGACGCTGGTCAGATGGCTGGAGAACATTGTACTGGCACCCATCGACGATACTGGTCTGACTTTAAATAGCCTGTCTCGCGAGCAGCGACTTAACGAACTGTCATTCGATTTCGCGCTGGATCATCTTGATACAGAAGCCTTGAATCGAGTCATGCAGTCCCTGTCTCCGCTGCCATTGAAAGACGTGAGCAGTCCCGAATTCTGCGGTTTAATGACCGGTGTAATCGACCTTGTGTTCGTTCACCAGGGTCGCTATTACCTCGCCGATTATAAAAGCAACCTGCTCGGCAGCAGGCTGGAGGACTACAGCCCCGAGCACCTTCAGCGGGCAATGCTGGAGCGACGTTATGACCTGCAGTCTCTGCTGTATTCGGTCGCACTTCATCGTTTCCTGAAACAACGCCTCAGTGACTATAAATTCGAGCATCACTACGGTGGCGCTTACTATCTGTTCCTGCGCGGCTTGAGGCCGGAGCATGGCAACCGCTTTGGTGTCCATTTCGACCGGCCCGCGTGGCAAACCATTGATACCCTCGATCGGTTGATGCAGTTTACGCCGCTGGCAATGGCGGGCGCATGACGGGACTGGTCTACAGTCTCGCGCGCGGCGGCGATATCAGCTGGTTAAGCTATTATTTTGCCGAGTTTGTTGCACGGCAGGCCGGGAGCGCGATCGATGACCTCCCCGGCCTCAGTGCCGCGCTCGTCAGCGAAGCCAACCTTGCCGGAAACGTTTGCGTCGAGCTTGACCGTTACCGTACGCGCCCTCTCTTTAGTTCCGAGCAGATCGACGCGGGATTAATCCCGGGTAATCTTGATAGCGCCGACTGGTGTGCCCGCTTACATAAATGTTCCTGCGTCGGTGAACCCCATGAAAATGCTCCACTGATACTCGATGGTCATCGCCTGTACCTGGGTCGCTTCTGGTTTTATGAAGACTACGTTGCTAACAGAATCCAGGCAATGCTTGACGACCATACTGCCACCGATCCGCAAACGATAGGCGATCATATCGATGCATTATTTGCCACCGAGAAGACCGTCGACGAGGACCAGAAAAGCGCCGTCCTGGCAGCCGCCAGCAAAACTTTCAGTGTTATCTCGGGAGGACCCGGGAGTGGCAAGACATCGACCGTCATTCGTATCCTCGCAGTGTTACTGACACTGGATCCCGCATGTCGGATTGCGCTGGCCGCACCGACCGGCAAGGCAGCGGCTCGTATGACGGATTCGATTCGTCAACGCCTGGACCATGTCGATATCGACAACAGCAACATAAAGAACCTGCCGGGCGAGGCAACCACGCTGCATCGACTGCTTGGTTATCGACGTAATGGCTTTAATTACGATGAACACAATCGCCTGCCAGTCGATTGTGTTGTCATCGATGAAGCCTCGATGATTGATCTGAAACTGATGTTTCACCTGCTTGCCGCGTTGCCGGAACACGCCCGGCTCATACTGCTCGGCGATCGTGATCAACTGGCATCCGTTGCCGCCGGAAACGTGCTCGGTGATATAACCGGTCACGGCCATGCACGGGATACCCGGGTTTCTCCGTTAGCGGCCTCGATCGCGCTACTGCGTAACAATTACCGGTTTGATCGAGACAGCGCTATTGGCGAGATGGCATCCCTGGTCAACCAGGGCCGGAGCACCGATGCAATCGACCTGTTGCGCCGCAATGACGCAGGTCTGCGGTGGCATTGTGAAAGCACGGATCAAATTGACGCCGAAGCGCTTGCCGGGTTATACGATGCTTATCAGCCTATCTTCGAGCAAGATACGCCCGAAGATGCGCTCGGGGTTTACGAATCCACGCGTGTATTGTGTGCAACCAACTGGGGACCCTGTGGTGTCGAGTCACTCAATTCCAGGATTTCAAGTGCGCTGTTAGCACGTAACCAGATGCCTGAATCAGATTTGTACTGCGGCCTGCCAATCATGATTACCCGAAATCATCATGAACTGGGCCTGTATAACGGTGATACCGGAATTCTGTGGCAGTACCCGCAGCAAGGCCTACGTGCCTGCTTTCGCGATTCAGGCGGAGGTATTCGCGACCTCGCGATCAACCGCCTGCCCGACTTCACACCGGCCTGGGCGAGCAGTGTACATAAATCGCAGGGGTCCGAGTTCGACTCGGTGTTACTGATCCTGCCTTATGATCCCGAATCAGAAGCGCTTTCGCGTGAATTGATTTATACGGCCATCACGCGTGCCCGGCAGCAATTTATTTTGCATGCCGCAGAAAGCGTAGTCATCAAGGCCATCGAAAAGCTTACCCGGCGTCATTCGGGCCTCGCGCACAAGCTCGGGTGGCCGGTTTAAGGCTTGAAGCCAGCCTCGATCCAAGCTTGATTTCAGCGCTGTATGTACTAATAAGGTAGTCATTATCACACAGGGATAGCCCGCGCTTTTCGGTAAGATGTCCGCCCTGCTTTTACCGACCTGCACTTCGATATGAGTATCTCCGGCCTCGGCAAAGCGCTGATCGTTGACGACGAAAAAACCAATCGTCTAGTTTTAAAATCGCTGCTCAGCAAGCTGGGTTATCAGACCATTGAAGCCGTCAACGGCGAGGAAGCGATCGCCCTGTTCAAGCAGGAAAATCCAGACATCATATTCATGGATGTAATGATGCCTGTGCTCGATGGTTACGAGGCGACACGCCAAATCAAGGCCGCTTCTGCCAATCGATTCGTTCCGGTCATTTTTCTGACCGCGATGAGTGACGAGGAAGCACTCGCGCAATGCATAGAGGCAGGTGGCGATGACTTCCTGATTAAGCCGTACGACAAAATTATCCTGCAGAGCAAGATTCGTTCTATGCAGCGCATAGCGGTACTGAATCGCGAAGTACAGGGCATGTACAGCATGATTCACCGGGAACAGGAAATAGCCGAGTCTGTTTTCATCAACGCAATTCAGAGCGCCAATATCGAAAATCCCTACCTGCGACAGGTGGTACGCCCTGCCGGCATCTTCAGCGGTGACATGGTGCTATCAGCCTATTCACCTTCGCGTGACCTGTATTTTCTGACCGGGGATTTTACCGGACATGGGCTACTTGCTGCGCTCGGGGCGATGCCGGTATCCGAGGTATTTCGCGCCATGACTACCAAGGGTTTCAGCCCCGAAGAAATACTGACTGGCATTAATAAGAAGCTGAAATCGATGTTGCCGGTCGGAATGTTTTTCGGTGCACAACTTGTAGTCGTCAACCATGATCTCGAACATGTTCGCGTTTTCAACGCCGGCATGCCGGACGTGATCATCGTCGATGGGGAAAGCAACCAGATCAAGCATCGCCTGGCGTCTACCGGCTTGCCGCTCGGCGTCGAGGCGGTCATGGACCCAAAGGAAATGCTGCAATACGCTCCCATTGCCTACAACGACAAGATATTGATGCATAGCGATGGTTTGACCGAGGCGCGTAATGCAAAGGACGAGGAATTTGGCAATGAACGTCTGCTGGCATCGATTTCAAGCGCGGCGAAAAACACAATTTTCGACCAGGTTTTCGATGATCTCGACCGGTTTTGTGGCGATATCACGACCCAGGCGGATGATGTCACGCTGGTAGAGATAACCTGTGTCCACGATGTGTTGCCGGAAATCGAGGTGCATGACTATATCAAGCCGTCCAAGTACACGTTGGGTGATCGCGGCGAGTGGAAACTATCGATGCGATTTAACGGCGCCAGGCTGCGGGAGACGAACCCCGTCCCTATTCTGGTGAACTACCTGATGGAAATGGAAAAGCTCGAAGCCGAACGGCAATCATTATTCACGGTGGTGACCGAATTATATTTAAATGCCCTGGACCACGGTGTGCTCGACCTCGATTCAAATCAGAAAGCTGATCCCGCAGGATTCGAAGCCTATTTTCAAACGCGCGAAAGTCGACTGGCCACGCTCGACAGCGGTTACGTCATTTTCAATTTGTCCGTTGAACAGGAATCTACCCGGCGTAGCATCCTGCTGCGTATCGAGGACAGTGGTAAGGGTTTCGATTATGAAAATCACAACCCGCCGCTCGACGGGGCTGCCGCACTGAGTGGGCGCGGTATATTGTTGATCCAGGACTTATGTGAATCACTTGAATACCATGGCAAGGGCAATATCGCCATCGCCCGCTTCGGCTGGAGCACCAACTAGTCGATAGTTAAAGAATGCCGGGCTCGACCCGCGTCGCCAGCAAAACGCCCGCCGGATTACTGCGCCAGTTCCTTTGCAATGAGAAAGTTCATGATTTCGATCATGCGCTCATTACTGCCGGCCAACGATGCTGAAATCAGATACTTGCCATTGACAATTACCGCGGGCACGCCCTGGTGGCCGTAACGTTTCTCCTTTTGTATATTCTTGCGAATCTGGGTTTCGACCGGGAAGGAAAAGGCATTTTCCCTGAACAGTTTTTCGTCGAGGCCCATGTCGGCGGCAAACTCGGCTATGGCATCGAGGCTCATTAAACGCTGACGCTTGAGATGAATTGCATCGAACAGGGCTTTATGCGTCTGATCGTGCGCACCCATCATCTTGAACGCGTAGTAAGCCCGCGCATGCTCGGTCCAGCGAGGGTTGAGTGATGAGGGCACCTGTTCAAATACAACACCCTCGGGTAGACCGGCAGACCAGCGCTCGACATAAGGCTCAAAACGAAAGCAATGGGGGCAGCCGTACCAGAAAACTTCCGTTACTACCACTTTATCTGGCTGCGAGGTTTTAACCGCGGGCGTCACCAACTGGTAGTCGCTACCCTCCGTGAAAGTCATTTGCGCAGCAGCGCTGCCTGAAATCAGCATCAAAATGGCAAAGCTTTTTAGCCAGCGCTTAATCATCGAGTTTCTCCTGGAAAATATCGTGTATTTAGAGACAAACCTAGCAACGATTAGTTTAATCGTAAAAATATATCTCGCCAGGTTAACGACTGCTGAATGCGGTCAACAAGTGGATTTACTGGATTCCGGCGATATAGGCCGCGACTGCCTGCATTTCGCTGTCAGACATGCGGACCACGATATTGCGCATCATTTTGCCAGTATCGTTAGCGCGCAGTCCCTGCTTGAAGTTCTGCAGCTGGGTAACCACGTATTCAGGATGCTGCCCTTTAAGCGAGGGCCAGCCCGCCGGGCCGTTACCGGCACCGTTGGGCGCGTGACAACCCATACAGGCAGCGACGTGGGTTTCGGTAATGCCGCCACGATAAATACCCTCGCCCTTTTCAATCATCTCCCCGTCGAAAGCGACCGCTTTGGGTTGCTGACTCTCATAGAAGGCCGCGAGATTTTTCATGTCGTCATCATTCAGCAGCGCGACCATACCGGTCATCGAAGCATTATTGCGACGTCCCGCCTTGAAATCTTTCAGCTGCTTGTAGGTATAGCTCGCATGCTGGCCGGCGAGCGACGGCCATGCTGCATTCGCGCTGTTTCCGTCGGCTCCATGGCAGGCAGCACAGACTGCGCTCTTTGCTTTGCCAGCTTCGATATCAGCTGCATTCGCGTTGGCTGATACCAGGCTGGAAAAGACCAGGATCAAGACTGAAATTTGGCTTACTTTCATTATTTCTCCAGCGGGAAAACGTACGGAAATTTCGGGCGCAAATGTATATCATACCCGGTCCGCACGTTCAACACTAACGCGAACGCCATCATGAGCATTTCCTTCAAGCAGGCCAAATTTATCACCAGTGCATTCGAGCTTTCGCAACTGCTACCGGACACGGGCGCGGAAGTGGCTTTCGCGGGTCGCTCCAACTCGGGTAAGTCGAGCGCGATAAACTGCCTGACCCGACAGAAAGGTCTATGCAAAACCAGCAAGACTCCGGGGCGCACCCAGTTGATCAACTTTTTTGAACTGGACCAGGATCGACGCCTGGTCGATTTACCCGGTTACGGATTCGCCAAGGTATCAAAGCAAATGCGCAATCACTGGGACGCGGTACTGACGACTTTCCTGTTAGAGCGCCAGGCCCTGAAGGGACTGGTTATCGTGGTTGATATTCGTCGCGGTATCGGTGATCTGGACCGCGCCCTGATCGATATGATCGCAGGCAGCCTGCCGCTGCATATTCTGCTGACCAAGTCAGATAAGCTGTCGCGTGCTGCCACCCAAAAAGCGATGGCGACCGCCCGGGCTGAACTGTTGGACCCGAACCAGAGTGTCTCTACGCTATCCATTCTAACTCGTCGCGGGCTCGAATCCCTGGAGCAGAAATGCCTTGAATGGCTTGCTGATACGTGACCGGGGGATCTGCCCGCGTGGTCAAATTCCGGCATAAAAAAAGCCCTGGCAGATAACTGCCAGGGATTAACGTGTGATCCGGATGGGGTTTCCGGATCGTTGTCCGCTCATAGGAGGGAGAACGGACATAGCGCTGGGCTAAAGCGCTACTACGGTAGACATCCGGTACCCGTAAAAGTTCCCTCAATCCGGGGTTACTACAACAGTACCAAGCGCCTGTATTGGTAATAATTTGGGGGCGATTTCGGACAATTCAATGCCCGACAACAACGTCTTAAAAATATTACGTATCTCGATTCAAATTGGATCAGCACAGGCAAAAATCGACCCTGATTGGTAACCAGGCGGGCCGCCGGGAATGACGGCTGAATTGCCAGCGACTTCAACTGCTAATGGGCTTCGTTCCAGTTGAGCCCGACCCCGGCATCGACTTCCAGTTTTACGGAAAGATCGGCTGCCCCGGTCATTAATGCGGCAATGGCTTGCTGACAGGAATCAACTTCGCCGGCCGTGACTTCAAAAACCAGTTCATCGTGCACCTGCATGATCATCTTACAGTCCGGTTCTTCATCGACAAGCCAGGCCTGCACCTCGATCATGGCGCGCTTGATAATGTCAGCCGCGGTGCCCTGCATCGGTGCATTGATGGCGGTGCGCTCCGCGTATTGCCGCACATTCGCATTGCGCGCATTGATATCCGGCAAATACAACCTGCGCCCAAAGACCGTTTCGACATAACCCTGGTCGCGGGCGCGTTGCTTGGTCTCCTCCATGTATCGCTTAACCCCGGGATAACGCTCAAAGTAGGTATCCACATATTGTTGAGCCTCGTTGCGGCCGATATTCAACTGCTTGCCAAGGCCAAATGCCGACATGCCGTAGATCAGCCCGAAGTTGATCGCCTTGGCCGCACGGCGTTGTTCAGGACTAACCTGCTCTAACGCCTCACCGAAGACCTCGGCCGCAGTTGAACGATGCACATCGAGGCCACGCGCGAATGCATTGAGCAGACTTTCATCGGCGGACAGGTGCGCCATGATGCGCAGTTCGATCTGGGAATAGTCAAGCGCCAGGATCCGGTAGCCCGCGGGAGCAACAAAGGCCTCGCGAATACGCCTGCCCTCCTGGGTACGAATCGGAATATTCTGCAGGTTCGGGCTGGTCGATGACAGGCGCCCGGTGGAAGCAACCGCCTGTTGGTAAGAGGTGTGCACGCGCCCTGTTTTCGAATTGATTTCCTGCGGCAGCTTGTCGATGTAGGTCGACATCAGCTTGTTCAAACCACGATGCTCTATCAGCAAGGCTGGAATCTCGTAATCAGCGGCGAGTTCCTCGAGCACGTCCTCCGCTGTCGATGGCTGGCCTTTGGGCGTTTTGCGCAATACGGGTAAATCCAGCTTTTCGAACAGAATCGCCTGGATTTGCTTGGGTGAACTCAGGTTAAAAACTTCACCCGCCTGTTGATAAATCGCCTGTTCGATCCGGCCTAGTTTTTTATCTATCTCCTTACCCTGCTTTTTGAGCAGGTCACGATCAATCAAAACACCGTTTTGTTCGACCTCCAGCAACACATCGACCAGGGGCATTTCGATATCACGGTAAACCACCTCGAGTCTGTCATGCTCCTGCAATCCGGCACTCAACACCTGGTGCAGTTGCAGCGTGATGTCGGCATCTTCGGCGGCATAGTCACTGGCCTGATCGAGCTCGATCTGGTTGAAGGTTTTCTGTTTAGCGCCTTTGCCGGCTATATCCTCGTAATGAATGGTATCGCGATCGAGGTAATACTTCGCCAAAGCATCCATGTTGTGGCGGCTCGCGGTCGAATTGAGCACATAGGATTCGAGCATCGTGTCGTGCGCGAGACCGCGCATGCGTATCCCTTCACCAATGAAGATATGCGCGTCGTACTTGATATTCTGACCGATCTTGCCGATCGCTGAATCTTCGAGCACTGGTTTTAGCGCGGCCAGTACCTGGGTCTTATCCAGTTGTTTCGGGGCGCCTTCGTAGTTGTGGCACAGCGGTATGTAACAGGCTTTGCTCGCCTCGAGGCACAGTGATATTCCCACCAGCTCCGCGCGCATGTAATCGATGCTGGTGGTTTCGGTATCGATGGCGAAACTATCGGCCTTGCGCAGGTGCTGTAACCACCGATCAAAGCTTGCCTGGTCGAGCACACATTCATAATCGGAATCCATCTTTGGGGCGGCCGGTTTATCCACTTTGTCCTCACCACCTTTAATTTCATCGTACCAGCGCGTGAATCCAAATTCGCGGTAGTAGTCTGCGAGAGTGTCAGGATCACTCTCTCTTAACTCAAGTTCGTCAATACCGATACCCGTATCGCAATCAAGCTTGATAGTTGCGAGCTCATAAGACATTGGCAAGAATTCTAGCGATTCTCGCAGGTATTCTCCCACTTTACCTTTAAAATCTTCTGCATGTTCCATCACAGCCTGCAAGCTGCCATATTCACCGATCCACTTAGCTGCTGTCTTTGGCCCTACTTTAGGCACACCCGGAATATTATCCGCGCTATCTCCCATGAGGGCGAGATAGTCGACAATCTGCTCGGCTCGCACATTAAATTTATCAACTACCCCAGATTCATCCATAAATTTGCTATCCATAGTGTTTACAAGACGCACATTTTTATTCACTAGTTGAGCCATGTCTTTATCACCGGTGGAAACCAGCACCTGGTATCCTTGTTCAGAGGCTTGGCGGCTCATGGTGCCGATCACATCATCTGCTTCAACCCCCTCAATACTAATTAAGGGTATACCTCTGGCTTTTATAATTTCATTTAGGGGTTCTAGTTGATCTCTGAGGTCGTCGGGCATCGGTTCCCTATTAGCTTTGTACTCAGGATATATGTCATCACGAAAGGTTTTTCCTTTGGCATCGAAAACAACAGCAAAGCGATCGGGCACCTCTTCCTTTATTAGCTTGTTTATCATATTTAGAACCGTGTAGATGACGCCCGTTGGCTTCCCTGATGGGCTAGTAAGATTGATGCCTCGCCTTAAATGTGCGTGGTAGGCCCTGAACAGGTAGGAACTGCCGTCAACCAGCACCAGTTTTTTTCGTTTCTCTTGCTTCATCCAGATACGCTAAAATGCCCAGGCCCGAACCAGGATCATATCACAGCCGTAGTATTGACTTCGTTCGTTTGGGACTTCAAATAGCGAGCCTTCATGTCTGTTTACACCACCGTCGAACCAGCACAACTTGAGCAGTTTCTAACCCGCTACGAGTTAGGGAAACTGCAAAATTTTTCCGCGATTACGACCGGCATTACCAATACCAACTACTACCTCGATACCGAGGCCGGGTGTTTCGTACTCACCCTCTACGAACATCATAGCGATGACGAGCTCACCTACATGCTGGGATTACAGCAGCACCTGGTGAATCGCTCGTTGCACTGCTCCAGTCCTGTCGCAGACCGGCGCGGTGCCCTGTTCTCGACGCTGAACCAGCGGCCAGCGGCAATCATTAATCGGCTCGATGGAGAAGTGCGACCCCAACCAGAATCCGTCCACTGTGCCATCATCGGCGCCGAGATGGCTCGCTTTCACCTGGTGGGACAGGACTACCCGGGTAAGCGCACGAATCCGCGCGGTATCGACTGGATAATAGCCGTAACCGACATGCTCGATACCAGTCTTAACGATGCCGATCTGCGACTCATCAAAACGACCCTGCATGCCACCAGCGAGTTTGATCCTGGCAGCCTGCCCCGGGGTTCGATACACGCTGACCTGTTTCGCGACAATGTATTATTCAGGGAAAATGAACTTGGTGGCATTCTCGATTTCGATTATGCCTGCAGCGACAGCTTCGTATTTGATATTGCAGTGTTGTTGAACGACTGGTGTATCGATAACCGCGGGCTGCTGGTTGCTGAAAGGATCAGCGCGACGCTAGAGGCATACCAGCAGCATCGCCGTCTCGAGGCCGCCGAAATCGACAGCCTGCCATATATGCTATGTGTCGCTGCATTGCGCTTCTGGCTGTCCCGGCTCTACGACAAGGCTTTTCCGCTGAGCGGCGAACTGACCTTCACCAAAGACCCCGAAACATTTCGCGAAATGCTGGTATTGCGCCGCTTGCATCAACCCGAGATAAAGGCGCTGCTGACTTCTCTTCAGACACCATGCTAGCGCGCATAGCAGCACTATTTCCCGATACAGAAAGTCGAGAAAATCTTGCCCAGCAGGTCGTCACTGCTAAATTCGCCGGTAATTTCATTTAAAGATTGTTGTGCTTGGCGCAAATCCTCGGCCATTAGTTCTCCCGAGCGCGTTGTTTTAAAGGTTTGCTCAGCCCGCTGTAGGCAATTTTGCGCCCGCAACAATGCGTCGACGTGGCGCCGCCTCGCCATGAAGACCTGGCTATCCTGGTTGAAATCGGCAGCGTGGCCGGTTATATGCGCTATCAGCAACTCCATGCCGCTGCCATCAAGGGTTGAGATATAAAGTGCTTCCGGCTCGCGTGGCAGGTCTGCATCTACCAGGTCGATTTTGTTGTATACCAGTTGCAGGTTATCGCTCGCCAGCGCCTTAATATTTTTCCGGTCTGCCGGGGTTAATCCCTTGCTGGAATCAACAAGATAGATGATTACATCCGCCTGTGCGATGGTTTCCCAGGCGCGCCGCACACCTTCACGCTCTACCGGATTCTCGGGTTCACGCAGCCCCGCTGTGTCGGTAATCTTGAGTGGAATGCCCTTCAACGATATATGTTCACGCAGCACATCACGCGTGGTACCTTCAATTTCGGTGACAATCGCTGCCTCGTATCCGGCGAGATAATTTAACAGGCTCGATTTACCGGCGTTCGGAAGCCCGGCCAGTGTGACGCTCAATCCCTCCTGCAAGGTTCTGCCGTGCTCGGCCTGCTCGAGCAGCTGTTGTAAATGGCGGCTGCAGTCCTCGAGCCGTTGGCTGGTATCGCTATTGTCCAAAAAATCGATTTCTTCCTCGGCAAAATCCAGCGTCGCTTCGATATAGGCCCGGAGATTGATGATTTCTTCGACCAGAGCGTGGACCTGCTGAGAGAACCTGCCTTCGAGGGAGCGCATCGCCGCTCGTGTCGCCGCGCGGCTGCCCGACATTATCAAATCGGCAATCGCCTCGGCCTGGGTTAAATCAAGCTTGCCATTGAGAAACGCACGCTCGGAGAACTCCCCCGCGTGCGCCAGGCGGGCGCCAAGCTCACAGAGCCTTTCCAGCAGCATGTCGAGCACGATCGGCCCGCCATGGGCCTGGATTTCGACACAATCTTCGCCGCTAAAACTGTTGGGCGCCCTGAAATACAGACACAGTCCATGATCAAGCACCAGCCCCTCTGGATCAAAAAACTGTCGAAACTGGATAACGCCAGGCTTTAGCTTGCTATTGCTGATGGCCTCGCCGATGGCAAGCGCCCTGCTTCCGGATAGCCGCAAAATGCCGATACCACCCGTTCCCGGGGGTGTTGCAATTGCGGCGATGGTCTCATGCGATGGCATGGCAGAAATGACGCGCTGGTTATCCCCGGCACCCGTTTACTTGGCACCGGCTTCGATGCGTTTGGTAATAACCCACTGTTGCGCAATCGACAGCACGTTATTGATAACCCAGTACAGCACGAGCCCGGCGGGGAAAAAGGCAAAGAAAACGGTGAATACGAATGGCAGTGCCATCATTATCTTGGCCTGAATCGGGTCCGGTGGCGGCGGATTTAACCGCTGCTGGATTACCATGCTGATTCCCATCACTAGCGGTAGAACATAAAACGGATCCATTACCGACAGATCCTTGATCCAGAAGATAAATGGAGCCTGG
Organism: Gammaproteobacteria bacterium; assembly: GCA_029862005.1. NCBI lineage: Bacteria > Pseudomonadati > Pseudomonadota > Gammaproteobacteria > Gammaproteobacteria bacterium. The sequence goes on from JAOTYD010000015.1 coordinate 70,877, forward strand.
CGCAGGTCGACGCTTTCCAGCAGCGCCCAGTAAAGCGCGATAAAAACCGGAATCTGCACCAGTATCGGCAGGCAGCCGCCCATTGGATTAATCTTTTCGGTTTTATACAGCTCCATCATCGCCTGGTTCATCTTCTGGCGATCGTCACCATAACGTTCCTTGAGCGTCTTGAGGCGCGGACTGACCTTGCGCATTTTTGCCATCGACCGGTAACTGGTTTCCGATAGCTTGTAGAACAGAGCCTTGACCGTGAGGGTCAACAGTATGATTGCAACACCCCAGTTACCGACGAAACCGTGGTACCAGGCCAGCAGCCAGTAAAGGGGTTTGGAGAGAAAGGTAAGCACACCGTAATCGACCGTGAGGTCGAGGCCGGGAGCAATCTCTTCTAGCCGGTTAACGATCTTGGGACCAACGAATAACTGGCTGACGAACTCCGTGTTGCCACCGGCCGGGATCACCCGGTTCGCGGAGCGCAGCCCGATCGTATAGGTTGACGGATTTCGTTTCGTGTTGGCAATCGTGTAAATGAGGTTTCTCTCGTCCTGTCCCGGGATCCAGGACGAGAGAAAATAGTGCTGTATCATGGCAATCCATCCGCCATCAGATTCCAGCTTCAGCTGGCTATCTTCCATGTCATCGAAATCTACTTTTTCGTACTTGGTTTCTTCGTTGTAATACACCGATCCGGTATAGGTATAAAGCAGTCGTGACGTTTCCAGCGGTGGTGAGCGCTGAATCTGGCGGTATTCACTGCCCTGCCATTCCTGCTGTGACCGATTCTCAACCCGGTGCTTTACATCAATAAGGTAATCACCGCGCCTGAAATGATAGCTCTTGACTACCTCGACGTCGTCCTGATTCCAGCGCATCGACACGACCAGCTCATCCTGACCATCGGCAAGTTCGTAAGCGCTTTGCTCAACCTGGTAAACGCTGTAATGCGTGGGCGCTTTTTCTTCCTTGTTGCGCAGTCCGCTTTGCACAATATGGACCGAGTTTGTTGCACTATGGACCAGTTCCAGCCAGTCGTCGGGTTGCTCTAGCGAGGTCGGATATTTCTTGAGTTTAAGTGATCGCACCACGCCGCCCTGCTTATCGATCAGCGCTCGAATCACGTCGGTGTCGACCGTTACCAATTGCTGCTCAGGACTCGCGGTGGGCAATGTTTCTGTCGTGGTATCGGTGCCCGGGGTAATCGGCGCCGCCTGATCTGGCAGATCATCGATAGGAGCACCCTGCTCTGCAACCGGGCCTTCGCCAATCGATTCCACTTCGCTGCCGGCATCCGGCTTCGGCCCATAATCAATCTGCCACTGCTGCCACATCAACATACCGACGAAGACCAGGGCAGCAAACAGGAAAAGACGCGAATTATCCATGCTTGTGCTCATTGCAGGAGCCCGGTACCGGATCGTAGCCTCCCTGGTGCCAGGGGTGACAGCTGGCAACACGCTTAATCGTCAGCCACAGCCCTTTCAGTGCACCATGCGCTTCAATCGCTTCGACACCGTAGCGGGAACAGGAAGGGGTAAATCGGCAATGGTTGCCGAACAGCGGACTCAACAGGTAGCGATAGGCATGAATGAGTACTAGCAGGATCTTTTGCATTGTTCGATGATGCTATTCCAGTGTTGATCCAGTAAGGCCCGGAGATCAGCCGGCCTGGTTAATAATATCTCGCGCTTCACCATAACCACTATGTCCCGTGGCGGCAAGCGATGCCTGTTTTTGCGAAAACTCTCGCGAAACAGGCGCTTCAGCGCGTTTCGCTTGACCGCGGCCGGTACCTGTTTACGAGCTATCGCAAATCCGATGCGCGGGCAATCGACCGCATTCTTGCCGACCAGAAGCGTGATGCTGGCGTCACCAATTCGAATATTGTTCTTAAAAACCTGCTGAAAATCGATTGCGCGCGTTAATCTCAGCTGTCTCGGAAAAGACTCGCTGACACTGGCATTCACTTTACGGAGTGAGACGTGCTCTGCCTTTCGCTCGCCGCGCCCGGATTACATCACGCCCACCACGAGTTTGCATACGTGCACGAAAGCCATGCGTTCTGGCGCGCTTAAGTTTACTGGGTTGAAATGTACGTTTCATGTCAAACGCCTCGGCTCTCTAGTTTGTCAATTTCAACAAGGCGCGACAATGTACTGTTAGTGCCGCGTTACGTCAATATTTAATTGAACCTGGCGCCAATATTTCTACAATTTTCCAGCGCGCAACCCAATACATCGTGAATTGCTAAAAATTCTTCAATTTTTTTGGTCACAGCTCTTGCTCGGGCTGTGGATAAGTATAATATTACGCCTTATCGGCTGAACCTGGGGAATTACCCAAAAAGCGGGTAATAGAGCCGAAAAATCTACTTTTTAGTGGCTTTTTACCGGTCTACGCGACGCGTTAGTACTCGGGCAGGCTGCCTTTTCCGTCCATTTTGGCACGCGAAAACAAACACTTGGGAATGTTTTGAATTCTATTTGGCAACAGTGTATTTCCTGCCTCGAAGGCGAAATCAGCGAGCAACAACTCAATACCTGGATTTTGCCACTGCAGGTAGAGCAGGAACTTAACACGCTGAAGTTGCTGGCCCCGAATCGTTTTGTCATGGACTGGGTCCGCAAACATTTTCTTGATCGAATTCGCGAACTCGTAACCAGCCTCGATGACAGCAAATCGATCTCGGTCAGCCTGATGATTGGTTCCCATGCCAGGCCAGTAGAATCCGAAACGGTTGCGCCCGCACCGCCTCCCCGAACCTATCGCTCCTCGGGTCTTAACGAGTCGCAAAAGTTCAAGAACTTTGTCGAAGGAAAATCGAACCAGCTGGCGCGGGCGGCATCGATACAGATCAGCAGTAATCCGGGATCGGAATACAATCCGTTATACATATATGGCGGTGTTGGTCTTGGCAAGACGCATTTGATGCACGCGATCGGTAACCAGATTCGCGAAAACAATCCGGAAGCCAATATTTTGTATGTGAATTGTGAACGTTTCGTTTCTGACATGGTGAAAGCCCTGCAGCATAGCCGCATGAATGATTTCAAAAATTCGTACCGTAGTCTCGATGCCCTGCTCATCGACGATATCCAGTTTCTCGCAGACAAGAACCGCTCGCAGGAAGAGTTTTTTCACACCTTCAATTCACTCTACGAGGCACGAGCCCAGATGGTCATCACCTGTGACCGCTTTCCAAAGGAAATAGAAGGACTCGAAGATCGTATTCAATCCCGTTTAGGATGGGGGCTTGCGGTTGATATAAAGCCACCTGATCTCGAGACCCGCGTAGCTATTCTGATCAGTAAAGCCGAGCAAGCCGCAGCCGATGTACCTGATGACGTGGCTTTTTTCATTGCCGAACGATTCAAATCGAATATTCGGGAGCTCGAGGGAGCTTTGAAACGGGTCGTGGCACATGCGCGCTTTAGCAGCGAACCAATCACCCAGGACTTTGCTCGCCAGGCGCTAAGAGAATTGTTGGCGGTACAGGATAAGCCCATTACCATTGATAACATCCAGAAACTGGTCGCGGAGTATTTCAAAATCCGGGTAGCTGATTTATTGTCGAGTCGGCGCAACCGCTCGATCACCCGGCCGCGTCAAATTGCAATGGCGCTTGCAAAAACGTTGACGCGACACAGCCTACCCGAGATAGGGAGTGCCTTTGGCGGTCGAGATCATACGACGGTGTTGCATGCCTGTCGAAAGATAGAAGAATTGCGTGGCGAAGACCGACGCATCGACGAAGATGTTGAGATCCTGGCGCGGATGCTGAGCAATTAACCCGTTGGAGAACACGGCTGGGTAGCTGTGGATAAAGTGGTGATAAAAAAAATGTGGCTTTTTATCCCGCGGTTATTCACAGTTTAATAAGAGGTGCTGGACAGTTTTAAAATGGAATAAAACCTGATAACTATTTGAAAAATAAAGAGAAAGCAGAGTTATTCATTAGAAATGCAGTTACTAATAGACACAACAAGTTAAGTATACAAATGAAAACAACGATTAAAAGAGAAGATATCCTCGCGCCTTTACAACAAGTGATTGGTGCCGTAGAAAGACGACAAACCTTACCGATTCTCGGTAACGTTTTACTTAAGTCTATAGGTGGTGACTTGTCGCTCACCGCAACCGATCTCGAAATTGAAATGGTCGCGCGTATTAGCGCCGATAGCAGCGATGATTTTCAGACCACGATACCAGCGCGGAAACTACTCGATATCTGCAAAGCTCTTCCGGAATCTGCGGTAATTAAATTCAATATTGAAGATTCTAGAGTATCGCTTACATCGGCACGCAGTCGCTTCAGCCTGGCCGCGCTTCCCGCCAAGGATTTCCCGGGCCTTGAGGAAATCGAGGCGCAGCAAACATTTTCAATCCCCCAAAATGTTTTTAAATCATTGTTTGATAAAACCTCTTTTGCGATGGCTCAACAGGATGTGCGTTATTATCTAAACGGTATTTTGATGGAGATATCCTCTGACAATATCAAACTGGTCGCGACAGATGGTCACCGCCTCGCGCTAAGCGAAACCAGTCTTGACACCGGAGTTGCCGACGAAAAACAGATCATAATTCCGCGAAAAGCGGTGCTCGAATTGTCGCGCTTGCTGGATTCTGATGATAGTCAGGTTAAATGCGTGCTCAGTCAGAACCATTTGCGCGTCGAAACAGACGCTTTGGTTTTTACAACCAAGCTGATAGATGGGAAATTTCCCGACTACCAGAGAGTTATTCCGGTTGATGGTAACAAAACGATGGAGGTTGATCGGGAAACGCTGAAAAATTCAATGAGCAGAATAGCGATTTTATCGAACGAAAAATATCGCGGGATACGATTGACTTTGACAGCCGGCAATTTATCGATCCAGGCAAACAATCCAGATCAGGAAGAAGCGGAAGAAGAACTCCAGATCGACTACAATGAGTCAGACGTCGAGATCGGTTTCAATGTAACTTATCTCATTGATGTTTTGAATGTCATCGATTCTGAAAAAGTCCAGGTTAAATTAAAGGATTCAAACAGTAGCGCCATTATTAGTGACAGCGAGGACGATTCCAGTCTTTATGTCGTGATGCCGATGCGGCTATAGGATTACCCGGGATCCGCATGGCAATCAGTCAGCTGAGCCTGACGGATTTTAGGAATCTGCAGAGCACAACGCTCGATTTTGATCCGCGGCTAAATCTGATCAGTGGTGCCAACGGGTCCGGGAAAACCAGCTTGCTGGAAGCTATTTTTGTCCTGTGCCAGGCTCATTCTTTTCGCACACATCAGCTAAAACAGTGTATTCAACACGGTAAGGCGGGTTTTCTCCTGTTTGGTCGTTTCAACGGCTATAAAGCAGGCCTGGCCAAGAACGACAGGAAGCTTGAAATCAGGATCGATGGCGAGACCGTAAGGAAGCGCTCCGAATTAGTGAGACGATCGCCGGTCAATATTGCAAATGCAGATATCATCCAGTTAATCGAAGGCAGTCCGCAGCAGCGGCGCGCCTTCCTCGACTGGTGTTTGTTTCACGTGGAACCGGATTACGCCGAATACTGGAGACAGTACCGGCATGCCTTAAAGCAACGTAATCACTTGTTAAAATCCCGCAAGAATCCCGAACTGCTGGATTACTGGGATCAGCACTTGCTGGAACCATCCCGGAATATAAGCAAGATGCGAAACCAGTATTGTGCAGATCTGGGCAAGATTCTGTTAACCGAACTCGGCAAAATTTTGTCAGGTCTATCGCTAGAGCTGAATTATCACCAGGGATGGCCGCAACACCGGGATCTTGCCGACGCGCTCGGCGACCATCGCGAGCGCGATATCCGTAGTGGTTTTACCAGTATCGGGATTCACCGGGACGACATTGACTTGACCTCCGATGGCAGGAAAGTCAGCGAGTTTGTCTCTCGGGGCCAAGGTAAGCGACTTTGCCTGGCCCTGTTACTGGCGGTGCTCAAACTGGTCAGCGAAAAGCAGGAAAAGCGCATCATCCTGTTAATTGATGATCTGCATTCGGAACTGGACCATGAAGCGCAGAAACTGGCCTACGGGCAGCTTGCTGAAATGGATTTACAGTTGTTTATCAGCAATATTGACAGCGTGGTACCGGGGCCCATCAAAGCGAAAGAATTTAAATTGTTCCACGTGGAACATGGTACAATAAAGCCTCAAAAAAGCAGTTAGATCCATACATGACAAAATACGATTCTTCTAGCATACAAGTGCTAAAAGGCCTCGATGCCGTGCGTAAGCGTCCCGGGATGTATATTGGTGATACCGACGACGGCACTGGCCTCCACCACATGGTTTTTGAAGCCGTTGACAACTCGATCGACGAAGCGCTGGCAGGCCATTGCTCGGAAATAATGGTCACCATTCATACCGACGAATCGATATCTGTGAAGGACGATGGTCGCGGTATTCCGGTCGATATTCACGAGGAAGAAGGGCGCTCGGCAGCGGAAGTTATTATGACGGTACTGCATGCCGGTGGGAAATTTGACGATAATTCGTACAAAGTCTCCGGCGGATTGCATGGTGTCGGAATTTCAGTCGTAAACGCGTTGTCTGAAACGCTTTCCCTGCGCATAAAACGGGAAGGTAAACTCTACTGCCAGGAATACAAACTGGGTGAACCCCAGAGCAAGCTCGAAGAAATTAAAGAAACCGATCAGACTGGAACCGAACTGCGCTTTTTGCCCAGCCGTCAGATCTTCAGCGATATCGAGTTTCATTACGACATACTCGCAAAAAGGTTGCGGGAACTGTCTTTCCTAAATTCCGGTGTGCGTATTCATCTGGTTGATCAACGAACCAATAAGGAAGATATCTTCGAATATGAGGGCGGAATTCGAGCTTTCGTCGAATATTTGAACAAAAACAAGAATCCTATTCATGAAAAAGCGATTGATATCAACATGGAACAGGATGATGTTGTCGTAGAGGTCTCGATGCAATGGAATGATTCTTACCAGGAAAACATATTCTGTTTTACCAATAACATTCCACAGCGAGACGGGGGCACGCATTTGTCTGGATTTCGTTCAGCTTTGACGCGCACGCTGAATCAATATATCGAAAACAGCCAGACCAAGAAGGAGAAGCCCAACACCGGTGGTGACGATGCACGAGAAGGGCTGACCGCGGTTTTATCGGTTAAAATTCCAGATCCCAAGTTTTCCTCGCAAACCAAGGACAAGCTGGTTTCTTCAGAAATCAAGGGGATTGTCGAATCCGTTGTCAGCGAGCGGTTAAAGGATTTTCTCGAGGAAAACCCGGCGGATGCACGTGCTATTACGAACAAGATCCTCGATGCGGCAAGAGCACGGGAGGCAGCACGCAAAGCGCGCGAAATGACACGTCGCAAAGGGGCGCTCGATATCGCGGGATTGCCCGGCAAACTGGCGGATTGCCAGGAAAAAGACCCGGCCCTGTCCGAGATATACCTGGTAGAGGGAGATTCGGCAGGGGGCTCTGCGAAGCAGGGACGCAATCGTAAAACCCAGGCTATTCTGCCGCTCAAGGGCAAGATTCTGAACGTTGAAAAAGCACGCTTCGACAAAATGCTGCAGTCAGCCGAAGTGGGCACATTGATTACCGCACTTGGTTGCGGTATCGGTCGCGAGGAATTTGATATCGATAAGTTGCGTTATCACCATATAATTATCATGACGGATGCAGACGTCGACGGATCGCACATACGCACGCTGCTGCTAACCTTTTTTTACCGGCAAATGCGGGAACTGGTCGAGCGCGGGCATGTTTATATCGCACAGCCGCCGCTCTACAAGGTGAAAAAGGGCAAGCAGGAGCGATATGTCAAAGATGACCGGGAACTGGATGCTTATTTATTACAGCTCGCAATCGAAGGCGCCAGTTTGCACCTGACGACAGATTCACCCGCGATATCAGATTTGGCCCTGGAAAACTTGGCGCGTCAATTCATAACTATTTTGGCCATATTTGAGCGCCTGGCACAGCATATTCCTGCTGAAGCACTCCAAGAGCTGGTAGATTTGCCAGCCGTTAATGATGACATCCTGCTGGACGAAAAAGCGATTGGCGATTGGGGTGAAGTGCTGGTTGCTCGACTTAATGAGAAAAGCGAGGCGTCGATATCCTACACAGTGTCAGTCAAGGGCGACGAAAACAGTAATCGTTTTGGCCTCATCCTCGATAAGCGTCTGCACGGCCTTACCACCCCGAGTGAGCTCAGTAGCGAGTTCTTTAATAGTGCTGACTACCAGACCATCGCCCAGTTTGTTGAGCAGGTCGGGGACATGTTTACCACGGAATCTCACATTAGTCGTGGCGAGCGACAACGGGAGGTTCAAAAGTTCAGCGAGGTCTATTACTGGCTGATTCGAGAGGCGCGCAAGGGGTTGAATATTCAACGATACAAGGGTCTGGGTGAAATGAATCCGGATCAATTATGGGAAACCACCATGGATCCGGAAAATCGACGCTTACTGCAGGTTCGAATCGAAGATGCCATAGCGGCAGACCAGGTCTTTACCACGCTCATGGGAGACCAGGTAGAGCCCAGGCGCGACTTCATCGAAACCAATGCGCTCAATGTCAATAACCTGGACGTATAGCAAGCCCTTGATTTTATTGAAATAATCTCTATATAACAGGGATAGATTAATAATTGGGGATAATTTAGTGGATATTGCTAGCATCATTTTCTGGGTGATTGTCGGGGCATTGGTAATATACGTTGTCAGTATCTACAACCATCTGGTTCGCGTTAAGCACAACGTTTCGAAGGCCTGGTCAAATATTGATGTCCTGCTCAAGCAGCGGCACGATGAAATACCCAAGCTGGTAGAAACCTGTAAGCAATACATGAAGTTCGAACAGGAAACCCTGGAGAAAGTTATGCAGGCGCGGTCGAGGGTTTCAGAGGCACGTCAGAATCAGGATGTTCCGGGGCTGGGTCTGGCGGAGGGTGCATTGCGCCTGGGCCTTGGCCAATTATTTGCCCTGGCCGAGGATTATCCCGAGCTGCGCGCAAATGAAAACTTCCAGCATTTGCAGGGGCGCATCAGTACGCTGGAAAACACGATCGCCGACCGCCGTGAGTTCTACAACGAATCCTCCAATATCAACAACATTGCGATAGAAACTTTTCCTGACCTGATTGTTGCAAGACTGTTTGGCTTCGGCCCGCGCGATCTACTGGAGTTTGAAGCCGGCGAAACAGCCGATGTTAATGTGAAAGAATTATTCGAAACCTGATAGCAAGCGCAACACCTCCGCTATGTTTTCGTGGATTGAATTTGAAATCCTGGAATTACCGAGGATAGAGTACCTGGTGCTGCTTGCTCTACTGGCAGCTGTGTTTGCATACCTGGTCTATTACTCTTATCAAGTCCTTAAACGCTATCGCTTCATGGGCAGTACCGCGACCTCGCTGATCAGGTCTGCCGCGCAAGGCCATGTTGAGCTCAAGGGATTAGGTGAATGGCTGCCCAACGACGAGATACGTTCACCGTTTAGCGATCGCCGTTGCGTCTGGTATCACTGTACGATCGAAAAAAGAAAACGTTCTGGTAAACGCACGACCTGGACCAATATTTCAGATCAACGCAGCAGCCACCTGTTCCGCCTGGTTGATGATACCGGTGACTGCATCATTAATCCCGACCATGCGCACGTGATTCCCGAAGTGGATATCACCTGGTATGGACATAGCACCGACTATCAAACACGCGTACCCGATAAGCCTTCCTGGTTCAGGTTCAGCCTGGGAAACTACCGGTTCCGTGAGCGCTTGCTGCTGACCGCCAGCACATTATATGCCCTTGGGGGATTTCATACCGTGCACAGTAATCCGTCTGATGAGTTTATCGCGAAGCAGGTAGAGGATCTGGTTAAAACCTGGAAATTACAGCCGCAGAGATTCCTGCGCGAATATGACCTGGATCAGAACGGGAAAATCGAGAAACGGGAATGGAAAGCGATCCGGGCAGCAGCACGCAAATTAGTGCTTAACCGGCTGAACAGTGAGCATAAGGAGCACCACGTAATGTCGCGTCCCGAGAACAGGGGCCAGCCCTATA